>JAKITW010000024.1 GCA_021647905.1 Desulfobacterales bacterium
TTCGGTAAACCCCGTACGTTTGAGGTTGGACCGGGAAAGGGGTTTTCTTATAGCGAACGGTGTAGCGGACCCTGAGCCGCGGCCGTGACGGCAAAAGCGGAATTTGAAACAACTTCGGCATGATATGCTTATGGGTTCCGAATCGCCGTTGCGGCGAAGCGAGTTCCTGCTTGATAGCCTGGTTATGAACAGCCGGCCCTTCTCAATGGAGCGGCCGTTGGTAGAAGAAGACCCCTTTCCCGACAGGAGGGGGTTTACTGAATGTTGATGAACCCGTAACAACCCGAAAGGCTTCAAATGCCACCCAATAAAATCAACAAGTTACAACATGACACACGTCCGTCGAGCGGGTTGTTGCGAGACCGACAATGTTTACCCGCGAAAACCATTATTTCGTTCATGAACCCCTTGGGATGAATCTAAAAATAAAAAACATATTTCCCCCGATATCGTTACCGATTGTTTTTTTCCTGTCTGCAATATTAATTGGGACTATCCTTCTTCACTGTTCGTTCAGTTACCAGGAAAAAGCGGTTTCATGGCTTGATTCGTTGTTTACCGCAACCTCGGCCGCCTGTGTCACCGGTTTGACGGTGGTTGACACGGGAAGCGGATTTTCCCGGACCGGGCAGACGATCATCATCATCCTTGTCCAGTTGGGCGGGCTGGGCATAATGTCGTTTACCAGTCTTGCCTTTTATCTGTGGAAGAACCGGATATCATTGACGGATCGCATTGCCGTGGGGCAGAGCCTTATCCATGATTCAAGTTTTCATCTGGGCAAGTTCCTCATCCAGATTGTTGTTGTCACCTTTGTTATCGAGTTGGCTGGAGCGCTCTTGCTCTATTTTCTCGGTTCGTTCAATTTTTCAATCTTCTCCGCTTTATTTCATTCAATTTCCGCCTTCTGCAATGCCGGGTTCTCGTTGAATCCGGACAGCCTCATCCCTTTCAAGGGCAACTGGCCGGTCAACCTGACGATCATGGCCCTCATCATCCTGGGCGGGCTGGGCTTTTCAGTCATTATCGAAGGCAAATCGCACCTGCTTTCCCTGATAAGAGGAAGGCGGCCGGCCAGAAACATCAGCCTGCATTTCACGATTGTTGTAAAAACCTCGCTCTTTCTCATCGTCACCGGCTGGCTGTATATCTATTTCTCCGAACTGATCAGCTTCAAGGAGTACTTGCCCTTTGACCAGGCCGTGCTCACCTCGCTGTTTCAATCAGTCACCTGCCGTACCGCCGGATTCAACACCTTGAACATCGCCAACATGACCAACGTGTCTCTTGTGTTCATGATCTTCCTCATGTTCGTCGGCGGCGCGCCGGGTTCTTGCGCCGGCGGCATCAAGGTCACGACACTCCGCGTTCTCTGGGCCTTCATAACCGCCCAGATTAAAGGGAGGCGGCAGGTCGTTATCGGCAAATATGCGGTTGACCGGGAGTCGATAAACAAGTCATTGACTCTTTTATTTTTCTCGTTGGTACTTGTTTTTTCATGCGTAATTCTTCTGGATTTCTCCGAGGGCGGGGACATCCCCCATACCCAGGCCAGGGGCCAGTTCATCGAGATCCTGTTTGAAGTTGTCTCGGCATTTGGTACGGTTGGTTTGAGTACCGGCCTGACAACGAAATTGTCACCCTTTGGAAAAAGCATTATTATTCTTTTGATGTTCGTTGGTCGCCTTGGACCACTTGTGCTTTTATCCGCATTGCAATCGTTGCGGGTGAATATTTTATATTCCCGGCCGGAAGAAAAAATTTCCATCGGCTAACCTGGTGAACGAAAATGAAATTACAAGTCGGCATAATAGGGCTGGGTAAATTTGGCTTGAAGTTCGGCCAGACTCTGATCGATCTCGGCCATGAGGTGCTGGGGATTGACAATGACCGGGAAAAGATAAAAACCGCCCAGCATTCCCTGACCCAGGTTTACCAAACCGATGCAATGAACAGAGAGGCCCTGGAGCAAATCAGAATCCATGACCTGGAGCACGTGTTAATAAGTGTGGGCGATTCCATTGCCGCAAGTGTTATGATCTCAATGTATCTAAAGGAATTGGGGTCGCCAAGGGTCTGGGCCAAGGCCATTCATAAGAATCATGAAAAATTATTGCACAAGATAGGCGTTGATGAGGTTATTATCCCTGAATTCATGGCTGCCAAACAGATAGCAAACCGGATTGCCATGCCCGGCTTTATCGAACATCTGCCCTTTGACAAGTCAATGGCGGTTAAGGAGTTTTCCGTTGAGCACTGGGCCGGGAAAAGCCTGCGCCAGATCGATATTACGAGTTCCTTTGATATTCAGGTAATAGCGGTTCGAAGCAACGGCAAAGAGGAATACCAGTACATACCAAAAGCTGACAAGGTGTTTCACCGGGGCGACAGTTTCGTCGCCATCGGCAAGATATCCCAGTTGGCAAAGATAAAACCGTAGGAGTCCGCTCACCAGGGCAGGGCGGCAACCACGGCCCTGCAACCGTTTACCAACCGGGACCATGAAAAACAAGGATCGAAAAAGCCGGACCATTTCCAATCGCCTGGTAATAATCTTCGTGGCCATCATGGGTTTCGTCACCCTGCTGGCGTTCGCCTATACCATCAATATCTTTGCCCTCAAGGCCAACCTGAGAATCATTGAAAATTTTTACAGCCTGTTCAACAATGTTCTTGAGCTGCGGCGCTACGAAAAAAATTTCATCTACGGCCTCGGCACCGGCAACCTGGAGGAAATAATCTTCTACCTGGACACCATTGACCGGGATTCGAGCCGGCTGGCCAAGAGCATTATCGACGCGGCCGGAGAACAAGAGTATCAATCCTTTCTCGCCAATCTCACCGCCTATCGCCGGTTGATCGAAAACAAGAAGCAAATCAGCCCGGACGATGCCGCGACCCTGCGGCGCTACGGCAAGGAGATGGTCGATTTCAGCCAGCGATTCCTAAACTACAAACGCCAGCAGTTCCATAATGCCCTGCATACCACCCTCTACGCCTTTGTCATGGCCACCGGCGGCGTCTTTGTCTTCATCCTCAGCCTTTTCTTCTTCCAGACCCAGAATATCCTCAGGCGGCTCGCCGGCCTGCAAGAGGCCACCCGCAAGGTGGCCAGCGGCAATTTCACCCCGATCCGGGACGAGATAACCAAGAACGACGAGATCTCCAGCCTGGTACAGGCCTTCAACAAGATGGCGGCGGAGATCGAGACCAAGCAGGAGCAACTGCTGCAGGCCAAAAAACTGGCGGCCATCGGCACCTTTTCCTCTGGTATCGCCCATGAACTCAACAACCCCTTGAACAATATCTCGCTCACCGCCGACACCTTGAAGGACGAATACGACTCCATAGACCAGCAGGAGGCCCTGGAGATGATCGACGACATCATCGTCCAGACCGACCGGGCCAGCAAGGTGGTCCGCAATCTGCTCTCCTTTTCCCGGGAAACGCCGCCCGCCGAGGGGTTGTTGAACATCAAGGAGGTGATCGAGACCTCGGCGGCCCTGATCCGCAACCAGCTGCGGCTGGAATCGATCTGGCTGGAAGACTACGTACCGGACACCCTTCCCCTGGTACACGGCGACCCGCAGAAGCTCCAGCAGGTGTTCCTGAACCTTTTCCTCAACTCCATCCAGGCCATGTCCGGCGGCGGCCTGATCCACATCGAGGGCAAGGCCGGACCGGAGGGTTACGTGCAGATTGATTTCAACGACACCGGCTGTGGAATTCCACCCGGGAAGCTGGAGTACATCTTTGATCCCTTTTTCACCACCAAGCCGGTGGGCAAGGGCACCGGACTTGGCCTGTCCATAGTCTACGGGATCATCAAAAAATACGGCGGCTATGTCGAGGTGCGCAGCAAGGTGAATGTCGGTACCACCTTTTCAATCTTTCTGCCGACCTCTGCCAACAGACCAAGCAATGGAATCCATGATGATGAGGATAGCGATCATTGACGACGAGGAAACCGCCTGCCGTCTGGTCAAACGGGTACTCGACCAGGACGGCTACCAGGTGGAGACCTTCCTGTCCGGCCGCCCCTTTCTGGCCCGCATGCGCCAGCAGCCCTTCCAGGTGGTGTTCATTGATCTCAACCTGCCCGACCTGGACGGTCTGGAAATCCTCTCTCTGGTCAAGCAGGCCTTTGAGGACACCGAGGCGATCATCATCACCGGCCACGGTTCCATCGAGACCGCTATCGAGGCCACCAAGCGGGGCGCCTTTCACTACATTACCAAACCCTGCAAGCGCCACGATATCCACCTGCTGGCCCAACGGGCCCGCGAAAAGGTGCAACTGCGGGAAGAGAACCGCCGGCTGAAGCTGGCCGCCGGCAAGGACCATGCCATCCCCGGTCTCATCGGCGCCAGCCCGGCCATGCAGGAAATCTTCGCCATGGTCCAGAAGGTGGCCCAGGTCAACTGCAATGTTCTGCTGCAGGCGGAAACCGGCACCGGTAAACAGATGGCCGCCTATGCCATCCATGCCCTGAGCCCCAGGAGAGAGCAACCCTTTGTCTACTTCAACTGCGGCGGCTTTACCGAGGAATTGATCTGCAGCGAACTATTCGGCCATGAAAAGGGCGCCTTTACCGGCGCCGCCGCCACCAAGGCCGGCCTGTTCGAGACCGCGGCCGGCGGCACCGTCTTTCTGGACGAAATCGGCGAGATGCCGCTGACCATGCAGGTCAAACTCCTGCATGTCCTCCAGGAACGGCAGGTACTCCGGGTGGGCGGCATCCAGCCCATTGACCTTGATATCCGGATCATCGCCGCCACCAACCGCAACCTGGAGGCCGCGGTCCAGGCCGGCTCCTTTCGCGAGGACCTCTATTACCGCCTGAACGTGGTCGGCATCCACCTGCCGCGCCTGGCCAAGCGGCGCGACGACATCCCGCTCCTGGTCGCCCACTTCATCGATAAGTTCAACCAGACATTCGGCAAAAGGGTCAACCGCATCTCGCCGGCAGCCCTCGACCTGCTCCGGGGTTATGATTTTCCCGGCAATGTCCGGGAACTGGAAAACATGATCCAGCGTGCCGTGGCCCTGGCGGACAGCCGGGCGCTGCGGGTGCGGGACCTGCCCGAACACCTCCAGAGCCGGGCCCTGGACGGCCTGGCCGGCGGCGATCTGCTCAGCCTCGATGAGATGGAGAAACGCCACATCCAGAAGGTGCTGGAGTGTACCGGCTATAACAAGAACCTGAGCAGTTCCATCCTCAAGATCCCCCGCACCACCCTCTGGCGGCGGATGAAAAAGTTCGGCCTGGCCGGCCGGGCCAACCCTGAAACAATAACCTGAACCCGTGCGCATGGCCACTGGTTGCAAATCTCTTATTTTTCATTTTGAAACATACTGTGTCTTGCCCAGGGCCTGGTTTACCCATTCTGCCGGATGGTTAGCCCCTTTTCCCTGCCGTAGTTTCATTATGAAACGCGGACAGCCGGAATGACTGGCACCGCCAGTAATGCAGTGCTGATCGCGGATATTTTATTTTTGCTTAACTTGCTTAAGCATGGTGGTTTTCCACCCCCCATGCCAATCCCTGCTCCGGCCGGTTCAATGTTTGGCACCGTCCTTGCAAACAGCCCATGGCAACTGCCCCGGTTGCAGCTTCGCACGATCACTCCGGCCCGCATAACCGACCGCCGGGGTCATCCGGTCCTTTGGGCCCATGCGAATCTGCGCCACCTGTGCCCGCTTACGGGTCCGGGCCCGGGCGCCAACCAGCATGGCTGGACCAGATTTCAGGCCGCAGCCACAGCAAACAATGAAAATCTCCCCGGAGCCGGGGCGACTTTCATATAACCCAGCAGGCTGGACCATGTCGGCCGGCCACAACGGAATAATCAAGGACGTCGTTCCGCATGGCAAGGATGGCGTTTGATGGCGACTTTCATATAAATGATCCGTGGGGTCATACTCCCATGGTCAATTACAAGAAAACAACCTCGTGAAAAATGGTGGCGTCGACGCGCCATGTATCTGGGGTTTTCACGCAGTTACCATCAGGGTTGCGTCTGTGGCGGCCGGTTTTGCGAGGCCAACAAACAAGGAGGGGGACCATGGGAGCCTACATCGGCTTGAGCGGTTACGACTGACGGATCGGATACCGCGGCAGGAATCGGCATCTTCCGGACCCGTACTCCGGGCCCGGCAAGGGACAGATAAAAAACTCTCAGGAGGGTGGAAACTACCATGTGGCATATGTATCTCCCCATCGCGGGAAACAGTGTAAACATCCTGACCATTTTCGGCCTCGGCGGCTTTGTCGGGCTGTTGTCCGGCATCTTCGGGGTCGGCGGCGGCTTCCTGATGACGCCGCTGCTCATCATGTTCGGTATCCCGGCCACCGTGGCCGCGGCAACCGACTCAAACCAGATCGTCGGCGCTTCCACGTCCGGCACCCTGGCCCACTGGCGGCTGGGCAATGTTGATTTCAAGATGGGATTTCTGCTCCTGATCGGCGGCGTTATCGGCGGCACGCTCGGGGTCCAGGTCATCAAGGTGTTGCGAGCCCTGGGCAATGCCGACTTCCTGATTACCGTTACCTACGTCCTGATGCTGGGCGGGGTAGGCTCCTACATGTTTTTTGAAAGCCTGCAGGGTCTGAAAAAGGAAAAGGCGGTCACCAGGGAGGTCAAGCCGAAAAAGGAATCAGCCTATGCCCGGCTCCTCAACAAACTGCCCCTGCAGACCCATTTTGAAAAATCCGGGATCAGCATCTCGCTGTTGCTGCCGCTTATCTTCGGCACCCTGGTGGGGATTCTCGCCGCGATCATGGGGGTCGGCGGCGGTTTTATCATGGTGCCGGTCATGGTTTACCTGCTGCGCATGCCCATGCATGTAGTGGTGGGAACCAGCCTTTTCCAGATCCTCTTTACCTGCGTCAACGTCACCATCATGCAGTCGGTGAGTAATCATACGGTGGATTTCGTGCTGGCCCTGTTGCTGCTGCTGGGCTCTACCATCGGCGCCCAGGTCGGCACCAAGATCAGCAAGAAACTCAAGGGCGATCAGCTGAAGATCCTGCTGGCCTGCCTGGTGCTGCTGGTATGCGCCAAAATGCTGGCCGACCTGCTGCTTCCGCCTGATATCATGCTCGTCATGAAAGGAGGTCATTAAGATGTTAAAACAAGCACTGACCGCAATTTGTATCCTGGCGGCCGCTGTTCTGATCACAGTCCCGGCCGCGGCAGAGACCTCGATGCAACTAGAGCCGCAACAGGTGCTGATCAGCGCCTTTTACAACGGCACCACCATCAAGGTGACCGGTCGGATTCCCGCTGACACCGATGCCCTGGTCCGCTTGAACGGCGAGGGAGAGGAGGTACATCTCAAGAAAAAGGGCAAGGCCGCCGGGATATTGTGGATGAATATCGGCGATGTGACCTTTGCCCATACCCCCCGGGCCTTTATGCTCTACGGCGGTCCGGACGGCGGGAAGAGCGTTGATCATCTGGTCGGCTTTGCGGCCCTTGAAAAAGAGGTGGAGATCAGCCCGGCAACCGAGGACAAGAGCTTGATGTTTAATGAGTTCATCAAAATGAAACAGAGCCAGGGAATCTACGGCCGCCATCTGGACGTTGTCCGGTACGGGACCCCGGACGGGGACGGCAAGACCTTTACGGTCGACATCACCATCCCGCCCCGGATGACGCCGGGCCAGTACCTGGTCAAGGTGTTCGCGGTCAGGGACCGCCAGGTCGTTGATCAGGCCGGCCGGAACCTGGAGATCAAGGAGGTCGGCTTTCCAGCCCGCCTGGCGAGCCTGGCCTTTGACCATGCCCTGCTCTACGGGGTCATGGCGGTGCTGATCGCCCTGGCCGCCGGCCTGTTCATCGGCATCGTCTTCAAGGACAAGGGCGGCGCCCACTGACAGCTGTTGCCGTGCTTCGCATCCCGTGCCGGCGGCCGGCCGGATCGGCCCCTGGCGCCAAAGGGCGTCCGGGCACAAAAAAAGGTGTACTCAAGGCCTGGACGAACTAAACTGGCAACAGGCAACACAGCGAACCGGAGATCGTGCCGGTGCCCTGTGTCTGCCGGCACGCGGATGTGAAGGAGGGGTGATGAAAAGGCTCTGGCAACGGGCAAAACGAATTTTGGGGCACCAGCCGGTGAACCCCAGGCAGCCCTTTGTCGCGATCTTCAAAAAGTTTCAGGAGATCCTGGAAACCAATAACCAGGTCCTGGAGCTGATTGCCGAGGCCAATGACAAACTGGGCGGCGATTACATCTTTGACCAGCAATATATTCATTCACTCTGTAGGGAACTGGCCGATCTCGTGCAAAGACTTATCAACAATCTGGACTACATCGCCCCACGCAAGTACCTGGCCCTGACCGATACCTTTAACCGCATCCAGGAGGAACTCGATGAAATCCAGGCCGGCCGGCCGGTGGTCAAGGACGCCGGCCTGGTGATTGCCTACCATGAGCTTGCCCGGGATATGATCGACGCGGTGGGCGCCAAGAACGCCAACCTCGCCGAATTGCACGCGGTGCTGGGGCTGCGGATTCCCATGGGGTTCGCGATCACCACCACCGCCTTTCACGCCTTTCTTGACCACAACAAGCTGGCCGGGAAAATGGAACCGTTACTAACGGCCTGGGAGACGAAGCAGTTATCCGGCCGCCGGGCCGCGCAAAAAATCCAGGAACTGATCCTGGCCGCGCCCCTGCCGCCCGGACTTGCCAAGGAAATACATCGGGCCGTGGGGGGGCTCTGGCCGGCCCCGGGCTCGGGCCGGGGCTTTCTTGCCGTGCGCAGCAGCGCCTGGGGCGAGGACAGCGAGCTTTCCTTTGCCGGCCAGTATGCCAGCCTGTTGAACGTACCGGCCGTCCGGCTTGAGGATGCCTACCGCCAGGTAGTGGCCAGCGCCTACAGTGAACGGGCCCTGGAATACCGGTGCCGCCAGGGGTTCAAGGAGAGTGAGGTGGCAATGGCAGTGGCCTGCCAGGAGATGATCGACGCCCGCAGCGGCGGGGTCCTGTATACCGTTGACCCCCAGAGACCGGAAAGGGACGCCATGCTGATCGCCGCCGCCTGGGGACTGGGCACCACGGTGGTCGCCGGCCGGGCCGCGGATCAGTTCGTGGTGGAGCGCCATCCGCCCTTTTCAGTACTTGAACTCAAGGTGGTAAACAAGGAGAATACCGTCCGGCCGGCGCCGGAGGGGGGGACCGTCAGCCAGCCCCTGTCCCCGGAAATGCAGACCCGGCCCTGCCTCAGCAACGACGAACTCAGCCGGATTGCCGAGTGCGGGATGCTGGTCGAGAGATACTTCAAGCGGCCGCAGGACATGGAGTTCGCCATCGACCACCAGGGAGAGCTGGTACTCCTCCAGGCCCGGCAGCTCCGGGTCAAGCCGCACACCGCGCCCCGGGCCGCCGATCTTGCCGACCTGGGCAGCAAATACCCTGTTCTTCTCCATGACCGGGGATGCGTGGCCCAGAAGGGTATCGGCACCGGACCGGTTTTCCTGATCCGCAACGACCTCGACCTGGAGCGCTTTCCCGCCGGCGCCATCATGGTGGCCAAGCAGGCCTCGCCCATCCTGGCCAGGGCCCTGGCCAGGGCCGCCGGTCTGATTACCGACGTCGGTTCCCCCACCAGCCACCTGGGCACCATTGCCAGGGAGTTCCGGGTGCCGGCGATCCTCAACACCGGTGACGCCACCACGCTGCTGGCCCAGGGCCGGGAGATCACCATCGACGCCGAGGAGAACGTGGTCTACGCCGGCCGGGTCAAGGAGCTTGAACAGTACAGCTTTGCCGCGGAGGCCATTGAGGAGACTTACGAGTACCGGCTGCTGCGGCAGGTGTTGACCAGGATAGCGCCGCTGAACCTGCTGGACCCCACTGACCGCGACTTCACCCCGGCCGCCTGCCGGACCCTGCACGACATTACCCGGTACATCCATGAAAAGGCGGTGGAGGAGTTGATCGACCGCAACTACTACCATCGCTACGACCCCAAGACCATTGCCGGCCGGCTCAAGTGGAAGATCCCCCTGGACCTGGTGATGATCGACATCGGCGGCGGTCTGCTCCCCGGGGCCGGTAAAACAATTCTCCTGGAACAGGTGGTCTCGGCGCCGATGCAGGGTCTCCTGCAGGGTCTGGCCAAACCCGGTGCCTGGGACAACGAGCCCATGTCCATAGATTTCGGCAGCTTCATGTCCAGCCTCACCCGGACCTTTTCCACTGAACTGGCCAGCCCCCGCTACGTGGGCCAGAACCTGGCGGTGATCTCCCGGCAATATGCCAACATCAGCCTGCGGCTGGGTTACCATTTCACCATGATCGATGCCTACCTGACCGATAATATCAATGACAACTATGCCTACTTCCGTTTCTTCGGCGGAGTCACAGACACGGTGCGCCGGTCGCGAAGGGCAAAATTCCTGGGCAAGGTGCTGGCGCAGCACGACTTCCGCGTTGAGGTGCATGGCGACCTGGTGGTGGCCCGAGTAAAAAAATTTCCAGCCGCTGACATGCAGCAACGGTTGTACGTCCTCGGCCTCCTGGTGGGCTTTACCAGGCAGCTCGATGTCCAGATGGGCAGCGACCGCCGGATTACCGATTCCATACAAAAATTCAACACCTTATTGGAGGACGGCCATGAATGAAGGCAAAACCAGCATCTTACTTCTGGACGACGAACCGATCGTCAGCAAGCGACTCAAGCCCTCTTTGGAGAAAAAAGGCTATGAGGTGGAGACATTTACCGAAAGCGTTGCCGCCCTGCAGCGGATCTGGGAACGTAATTTCGACATCGTGATCACTGATCTCAAGATGGAAGGGGTGGACGGCATGCAGTTTCTGACCGAGGTCAAGGAGCGTTCCCCCAGGACCGAGGTGATCGTGATCACCGGCTTTGCCACCATGCAGATCGCCAAGGAGTCCTTCCAAAAAGGGGTATTCGACTTCCTGGCCAAGCCCTTCAAGCTGAGCGAAATCGCCGAGGTCGTCAGCCGGGCCGAGGCCAGACAGCGACAGAACCAAAAAGCCTTAAAAAAACAGTAAGACAAGGGGTGGCGACATGATGATATCTCTCGTTTATGTGGATGAGAACCTGGCATCGAGCATTGCCTTGCGCTATGCCGGGGCGCTGGCCAACCTGACCGGCATGGCCATCCAGCCGATCCATGTGGAGGAACCGGACCACAAAAGCCACTCCTCGGGCAGCGGCTGGGTACGGCGCTCCTGGGAGCAGGGGCTGGTGGCCGCGGGACGCCAGGAGGTGGAACGGCTGTTGCGGACCGAAAAGGTGGACTGCCGGCTGGCCGGGGTTCCCAGGGTCCTGGTCGGCGACCGCCAGGCCGAGATCCTTGACGAACTGCAGCGGTTTTCCTACGATCTTTATATTGAAGGCTACCTCAACACCGCCAGCGTCAATGATTTTTACGCCCTGCTCGGCAGTCAGCTATATCGAAAAATGGACCGGCCGGCCCTGGTGGTGAAAAACCTGGTCCCCCTGGACAAGGTCCTGCTGCTCACCAATGAAAGCGTTGATTGCACCCGGCTGGTCCCCTGCTTCACCCACCTCTTCCAGGATGCCCCGGTCATTGTTGACCTGTTGTATTACAAGTTCCGGGAAGGGGGAACCGTGCGGTTGGAGGACCGGGCCGAGGCAGGCACCTACCTGGACAATGCCGAGGCGATCCTGGCCAAGGCCGGCCGCAGGGCCGACAAGGTCCAGGTGATCCAGGGCTCGCCGGAGCAGGTTGTCGACCACCTGCGGAGCTACGGCCTGGTGGCCTCGACCTTTCCATCCCGGAAAAGCCCCCGTTACGAACTGCTGGCCATGCTGCCCAATCCGCTCCTGCTCTGCCGGTAGTGGTGGTGGCAAGGACCGCACTTTCATGGCGACTTTCTGCCAAAGGGCCTGTAAAATAAAACAGGCCAGGGTCGGGCCAACGGCAACCGGGTCCAAGACCTGAAAAAGGACTTATCAGCAACAGCACCTTGGGACGGGGTGTGAGGAGAACATTCATGAAGATCTTGGTAGCAGTCGACGAACAACCCTACAGCGCGGTTGCGGCCCGGGAAGCGGCCCGGCTGGCCGTCAACACCTGGGCGGATGTGACCATTCTCGGTATTCAATCCGGCAACGCCACCGCCCCTGACCGGAACCTGGGCGCAGCGGTTTGCCGGTATCAGCAGGCATTTCTGGGTGGCAAGGACGGGCCTGCCTCGCCGTACGGCAACGGCGAATGCGCCACCACCTGGTCCCGGACCGCTGCCGGCGCCTGGGAGGCGGCCGTGGACCACCAGACCAGGAAGAGCCTGCGGCTGTGCATCCGGGCCGGCGACCCCCTGGAAACGATCCTTGACCAGGGCCATGCCGAGGGCAGTGATTTTATCATCATCGGCGCCGGGCCGGGCAATGAACCGGGGTGGACGGGCACCATTGAGCTGCCGGCCCGGGTTGCCAATCTTGCTTCCTGTTCGGTCCTGGTGGTAAAAGAGGAAAAAAAGGTCAATACCGTGGTCTGCTTTCTCGACCACACCCATGTCAGCCAGGAGTCACTGGAGATAATCAACCAACTGGTCACCCTCCACCAGGCGGAGCTGAAAATCGTCGGCCTGGCCGCGGCCAAGGGCCTCAAGGAAGGGGTGGAGGCCAAGATGGGCGAGGTATTGAAATATTACGCGGCCCGGGGCATCAAGGCCTGGATCACCCTGGTGGAAGCAACGGAGATGGAGGAGTTCGCGGCCCGCAAGGCCCCCAAGAACCTGGTCGGTCTCTGGCTGGGGAAAAAATCCTTCATTACCAAGCTCTTCTCAAAGGACCGGGTCAGCCAGCTCATCCATGCCACCGGCTCTTCGGTGTTGATTCTGAAATAAGGCGCTGGCGGATGCGTGGCAGATGAGTCAAGGAGATCTCCAGTGACCGGGAAAAAAGCCCTGCTCATCACCGTTGCGTTGCTGCTGTCGGCCGTTGGGATCTACAAGCTCTTTTCAGCCGGCTCCGGCACGGAGATCCGCAATGCCCGCCCGGCCGGCCGGGTGATCGTCTGTTTCGGCGACAGCCTGACCCACGGTACCGGCGCGCCCGAGGGCCGGGACTATCCCGGCCAACTGGCAAAACTGATCAACCGGCCGGTGATCAACGCCGGTATTCCCGGTGACACCACCGCCACCGCCCTGGCCCGGCTGGAACGGGACGTATTAACAAGGAAACCCGGGATCGTGCTCATCACCCTGGGCGGCAATGATCTCAAGAACGGGGCCCTGCGGGGAGCCACTTTTGCCAGGTTGAAAAAGATAGTCACCGCCATCCAGGACCAGGGCGGGCTGGTGGTTGTCGGCGGGATAAGAATCCCCTTCCTTGACCGGGGCTATGGCAGCGGGTACCGGGAACTGGCCCGGGAGGTCGGCGCGGTGCTGGTCCCGGATGTGCTGGACGGGATCATCAACAACCCGAAACTGATGAGCGACCGGATCCATCCCAATGGAGACGGGTATGCAATCATGGCCCGCAGGTTTGCCGAGGCCCTGCAGCCGTTTTTATAACTTCAGGAGACAGCAGACAGCGCTCGTTGCTCAGCGCTGATTCTTCCGTCCTCTGCCCGCGGCCTGGATCTCCATCCCCCGCAGGCAAGATACTCAGTGGCAAGGGTGCCGAGGCCAGGTATATGCCATGATCAGGAGAACGCTCAAAAACCCCATGGTCAGCCATTCGCTGGTCGGTGCTCTGATCGGCTACTTCTTTTTCCACCCGGTCACCATGGTCATCTACCACTTCACCTATTACCGGTCGAAGAACGTTGGAGATGATTTTTGGGACGGCGTCTTCAAGAATATCGTCATGTCTTTTCAACCGGCCATGTTGCCGATGGCCCTGCTTTATACGCTGGTGGGTATGATTATCGGCTTGTTTTACGGCTATTACGCGCAAATCATTTTCAGAAAGAACCAATTGCTCCAAAAAAACGAACAGCAGCTGAGAGAACATTTGCTGCTGATTGAGAAACAGGCGAGCCTGGGCATCATTGCCAGCTCGATCGGCCACGAGATCAACAATATTCTCACCACCGTAATGGGCTATTGCCAGTTGCTGCAGTTCCAGGATGAGATCCCGCAGAAGATTCGCACCGACCTGGATAAAATATTCAAAACCACGAATGACCTGGTGAAGCTGTCCCGGGCCCTGTTGGACCTGGGCCGACCGCGGGACTCCAGGGAGGAAGAGGTTGATCTCTGCGAGGTCCTGGACTCGGTTACCGAAACCATGGTCCTGTGCGGGGTGCTCAAGGGTCTGACCATCACCAGGTCCTATGCTGACTGTCCGTTGGTCATCAAGGGTGACCAGTTCCTGCTGGAACAGGTGGTGCGAAACATCGAGATGAACAGCAGCCAGGCCATGAATGGCCGGGGCGAACTTATCCTGGCCGCCGGCCGGCAGCCGGGGGGCGGGACGGTTTACTTCATGATCAAGGACTCCGGCCCTGGGATCCCGGCGGAAAATCTGTCCCGGATCTTCTCTCCCTTCTTCACCTCCAAGGGGGAGAAAAAGGGCAATGGCCTGGGCCTGAGCATTGTCAAACAGATCATCGACCAACTCGGCGGCACGATCACCGCCAGGAACGGAAAGGAGGGGGGCGCCGAGTTCGAGATTGTCCTGCCGGCAGGTGACAGGAAGTCGCTTCTGGGACCGGGGTAAAAAACAGGGCGGCCGTCCTGGCCCGCCCCAATTCCCGACGCATATATCAGCTGCTCCCGGAAACTCAGTGGGCAGCCGGCTGGAAATCAAGGCCGCCGGGACGGGATGCAATATCATCTCAAGCCGTCACGGATTCAGGAAAAACAACCGCCAGCCTTGAAATCTCCGCAACTCCTTTCTTATTGCCAGAAACAACCACCCATGGTCTTCATGATTATGGCCCGGCCGTCTTTTATCCTCACAATGTCGCTAACCTGGGATGTTTCATTATGTTCCAGGTCCTGGTCCAAAATCTGGCCGGTTATCCTGGAGGTATAGGTAACCTGGAAATCCCCGTTGCCGGCCGGCTTGATCTTGAGATCCTTCAGTTCATATTTGATATTGTCAAAAACAGAAAATGAATTGTCCAGAAGTTCTTCTATATCATCAATGCCGGAGCCGTCAGACGCTGACCAGCCCGGTGATATGAGGCTTAAAAGCGAATTTATATCCTTGTTGGAATAAAAGGACGCGAATTTTTTATAAAGCTCATGAATCAGGGCCATTGCTTGAGCAACCTTTTGTTTCTCAGCGCTTTCAATATAATTCCCCAATTTTTTCTCAAGTCCCAGCAAGCTGTTTATCAAACCCGCGATCCGGGGATCTGTTTTAAAGCCCCGGGCCTCTGATTCCGGGCCGGCCTTGCGCAAGATCTCGTCTTGCCAGGATTTAGCGGAAGCCGGCCCTCCCATCCTGTCAGGCTCTTTTAAAAAACCGGTTATTGACCTTACAGTCAGCTCAAGCCCTTTTATTATGCGGGTGCGGTTCTGTTTATCTGCATGGCGCGTTGATATGGAATTCAATATGCGCATCACCTTCAAATAGGCCTTGGTCACCGGTGTGCCGGGGCCGCCCCATCCTTTCCCCTGGACGGTCCTGTAAAGATTATAGGCTGTTGAGCTGTACTTATTGTATCTGGTGCTGAAATCCCCTGGTTCAAGATTAATCCAGCCGGGTGTAATCTTCTTCAGTTCCGCTGCCATTTCATCGAGCAGGCGAACTTCTTTATAGCCTCCCTTTTTCATTCTTTCAAAAACAGGCAGGACAATTTTCTGGTACTTTGCCAGAAGCCTTTCAACTTTCTTTAAATAAGCCGTGTCAGAAGGTATTGGATCATAAAAATAGGCTGGATCCGGGGGGACCCAGTTGCTTGAAAGACCCGGGGGGAAGGACGGCTTGTTCTTTCTGATCCAATCCCTGGTCACATTCTCGGCAGAGACAAAACCCAACATGGCGGGGGCAACGCTTGCCAGTTTTTTTTCAAGTTGCGCCAGGGCTGATTCCAGGGCTGATTGATCCGAGGCATAGCTGCTGAAGGCCGACTCATAAGCGGACCGCCCGGCACTGGCGTAATTCAACCGCATCCTGCATATTTTCTCGATGGTTTTGAAAAACCCGGGATCTACAAGTCGGGCAAACTTATAATCATATCCAGCCTCCCCCGGCAAAAGCGTAAGCGCATGCTTTTCAAGGACTTCCGGGTTGTTGAGCGTCGGCAGCAGCGCCCTTATTTTGTCCAGGTTCTCCCGGGTTATTCCATTTCCTTCCAAGATATCCCTGACAATGGAGCCTCGCTGTACCACGTTTCCATGGCGAAAAGCATTAAAGGCATCAATCCTGGCCAGAATCGCTTGCCCGGCTTTTTTTGTTATTGAAGGCTCGGCCGCCATTGCCCGGGTTATTTCAGATGCCTTGTCGGCGGCCTCTTGGATCCGGGTCATATACATCGTCATATTTGCCTGTCCAACTTCCCGGTTGGCCTCATAGAGCGTCAGGGCTGTGGAAAGGGTTGCGGACAGACCCCTGGAGACTTCCCAGCCGCTCACATACATCCAGACCTCGATGTTTTGGGAAAGTTCCTTGCCAAAGGCGTCAAGCTCCTGGGCAAGCCCATGAAACCGCTGGTCTGAACTGTTGCAATACTGTTTGATCTCCCGGGCCTTGTCTTCCAGTTTTTTAATCTCTTCAAGCCATTTTGCATAAACTTTGCCCGCGCCGAGAAACGGGGTCCAGGGGAGCCCCTGCATGGCCGAGGCTATCCTGCTCAACCTGGATGACGGCCACCATGCCAGCAAATAAAGGGAGGATCCGCTGTAGGCGTCGAGTTGGCGAATCGTGCTTGTTTCAGTTGTCAAGGCCGAGGTCCCGTGCTTCCAGTCATTGGCCGTGTATCCTATGCGCTGGTCAAGCCATGAATTATATTTTCTTATAAACGCCGCGCATGCTTCCTGCTCCTGTTTTTCCTTTTTATAAAATTCCTTTAACGGCTTAAAAAACTGGCTTTGAATTTTTTTATATTCCCTGGCCCGGGCGGTATCATATTGTGCCCCTGCCGCGGCTAGCCGGGCCATGGCCGCACGATAAACCCGCATCCGGGTTTTAGAATCTGGTATCGAGGGAAGAACGACCCTGGAGGTGTGCAGATAGCTTTTCCATGCCTTTTGATATGCGTCGTCAAAAGGCTTCAGCACCTGGTTATAATGGGCCCAGGCGGAACTGCTTTTTTCTCTTTTTATGGCGCGATAGGAGTCTCCATCAATGGCATTGCTTTTAAGGCTGCTCCACGCGGCCTTTACACCTGAAAAGGCCTGGCCGTACGCTTCGGGCGGGCACGGGCCGGGATAGAAGGTTTCCACTGGTTTTGGCAGCGGCTTGGGCGCACCAGCCTTTTCATATGCCTTGACCAGCCCTATTTGCCGCTCATATGATTTGATGTCAGCACCAAGCCTTGCTGATTCCTGTTCCAGCTGGTCAACATAGGCAAGGGCCATGGCAATCCCGGAATCCATCTCTTTTTTGATATTAAAAAGGGCGCCCAGGGCCGGACCTATTCTTTCAAGTATAAAAGTTGTTCTGCCGGTTATCACCGCGGCGCTGTTTTTCACTGCCTCTGGTGTGGTTTTCCAGCGCGTCAGCCATGAATTTTTTACAAATCCGCGCGAGACAAGCAGGTCAGCCACTTCCTGGTCACTCAACGAGCACACCTTGTCCAACTGTCTTAACGCAGGGGCCATGCTGTTGAAGCTCCTGGAAAGCCTTTCCATTTTTGCCTGAAACGGTGGATTGGGAAGGGCTTCGGATGCACGGTCCTGCAAAAAGGTGGCGGTTGCCACGGCCACGGAACTGCCTGGATTGATTTTCTGAAGGGCCGTGAATCCCACGTTGACAAAGCCCACAAAGGCGTTCCAGGATTGAATCGCATTGAGTTTTTGCCTTTTTCTGACAAGGAGTTTGTAGGCATCAACAACCCCTTGCCGGGCACTGGTAAGACTCTGTGCCTGGGATTTCATGCCTACAAGAACATTGTCAACCTTTTGTTTTTTTTCCGTGGTCTTTGCGATTAACTCCTCAAGCCTTGCTACCTGGTCATATTCGCAGAAGCCTGCTGCCGGAAAAACGGAAACCATAAAAACGCAGGCCAGCAACAATCCGATAAGTTTATATTTTTTATTCACTTGTTAATTGTCCTTTGTTTTATAACTCAGTCATTTTCGCCTGCTGGATTTCAAACTCTGTAAGCACGCTTTTCTCCCGCCATGACAAGGACAGGAACTGCACGGCGCGCACGGTTTTTGAAAGTTTATCCTCAAACCCAAGCAAGGCGTTGCGGGCCGGCTCAATGCTCTTTTCAAGCCAGCCGGCCCTGGTCATGACAATAATGGCTTCCTTTATCGCATTATTGTCTTTGGCCCTTATTTCAGGAAGATCCATGACAGGGCTTTTTTCCTGCTCAAGTCTTTCCAGGACCTGTGCTGATTTCATTCCGACTGTTTTTCCAAAAAGCGCCACAGCCGCGACAGCAGTCTCCATGGCCGATGACAACTCTTTAATATTTTTCAGCAGATCTTCGGGCGGCCCTGCCCCGACCAGCCCATCAATGTTTTTTTTAAAATTATTACAACTGGATATAAAACCGGTGTCATGCGTTTTTGGAATAATTCTGTTTTCCCACTGGTCTTTGGAGAAAACACCTTCAAGCCCGCCCCGGACCTCATTAAGTATGCCCAGCATGGCTGAAGAATCCATTTGCACAAGACTGGCCCTGGAAATAAAGCGGTCCGCAATTTTTATTTTTCCGGCAAGCTCGTCAAGCCGGCCTTGAAGCAGGGCGATTTTTTTATCTTTTCCGGTTTCCGGACTGTTTTTTGACGGGTTGCCAGTCCCTGCCAGGGCGATGCCCCAGAAAAAACAACAGGCGCACAAAACAACCGTTATATAAAGTAGTTTCTGTTTCATTTCCTGCCTCCGGTTTTGTTCCGCCCTCTGTCATCCGTGAGCCGTCTTCTGTCTGCCGTATTCATCATCAAACCGGACAATGTCGTCCTCGCCCAGGTAGCTGCCGTTCTGGACCTCGATCAATTCGAGAACAATGGCGCCCGGATTTTCGAGACGATGCCGGTCCCCGGCCGAGATATAGGTGGACTGATTTTCCTGGAGAAGAAAGCTCTTGTCATTGCAGATCACCCGGGCGGTGCCGTGTACCACCACCCAATGCTCGGAGCGGTGGTGGTGCATCTGCAGGGAGAGCTTGGCCCCGGGATTGACCGTCAGCCGCTTGATCTTGAAGCGGGGCCGCTCCTCAAGGATGGTGTAGCTGCCCCAGGGCCGGTACACGGTCCGGTGCCGCCGGTATTCGTCCTTGTTTTCCGCCTTGAGCCGCGCAACGATCTTTTTCACCTCCTGGGAGCGATCCAGGGGCGCCACCAGGAGCGCGTCCGCGGTTTCCACCACCAGGATCTTTTCCAGGCCCACCGCCGCCACCAGCCGATGTTCGGACCACACCAGGCTGTCATGTACATCCTCGAGCAGCACATCGCCCTGGGCCAGGTTGCCGGCTTGATCCCGCGCCGACACATCCCAGAGGGACTGCCAGCAGCCGATATCGCTCCAGCCGAGGTCCACCGGCACCATTGCCACCCGGCCGGATTTTTCCATCAAGGCGTAATCAATGGAGTCCTCGGGACAGGCCGTCATGGCCGCCCGGTCCAGGCGGAAGAACGATCCGTCCACAGTGCCGCGGTCCACTGACCGCTGCATCGCGGCATGGATCCCGGGAGCATGGGTCTCCATCTCCCGCAGGAAAGAACCGATGGTAAAGGCGAACATCCCGCTGTTCCAGAAATAGTTGCCCTGCTCCAGGTAGCGGATCGCGGTCTCCTTGTCCGGCTTTTCGACAAAGGAGATGACCCCATGGCCCTCGCCCTTTTCCATGTAGCCATACTCGGTCTCCGGCACATGGGGCTTGATTCCAAAGGTCACCAGCCGCCCTTCCCCGGCCAGCCGGGCCGCCTCGCTCACCGCCGCGGCAAAGGCGTCCCGGTTCAGGATCAAGTGATCAGAGGGCAGGACCAGCAACACCGTGTCCGGATCATTGTTGCGCAGGCAGTACTGGGCCGCGGCACAGATCGCCGGGGCCGTGTTGCGGCCCACCGGCTCGAGAATGATCGGCATCGACTCGCTGAAGGCCAGTTCCTCGATCTGGTTCTGCACCAGGAAGCGGTGTTCCTCGCCCACCACCAGCACAGGAGTCATAATCCCCGCCAGCCCCATGACCCGGTTCACGGTTTCCTGGAGCAGTGATTTCTCGTTAACAAGGTTTAATATCTGTTTGGGATACAACTCCCGGGACAGGGGCCAGAGCCGGGAGCCGCTGCCACCGGCCAGGATAACGGGTTGAATAGAGGGCATGAGTCAGTCCTTAAGTTAAGAATAGCACCTGGAACGGAAGAATCTCCATTCCGTCTAATGCCGGCCGAAAAAACCGGCTTTTCCCTTGCCGAACGTTCCGTATCTCACTATAAAAAGACAAAAGAAGCAAGTTGCAAAACTCTTTATAAACAACGATAATGCCTTCCTGGGTGCAATAACAACGAAACATGACCATCTCACAGAAAACAGAACAGGACCAACCCTTTGAAAGCAAACTGCTCGCCACCCTCCGGCAAGGGGTCGATATGGTCAAGATGATCTTTTTCAAGCAGTTGCAGGAACATCTTGCCGCCGGGAACCAGGAGCGGCCGCCGGCCTTTATCAGCCGGCTCAGCGGCGCGGTGGTCAACGAACTCTTCGGCACTCCCCGCCGGGACGAACCCTTTGCATCCTTTGCCAGGGAGCATCAACAACAGATCAAAGAGGAACTCAAGGCCGTTGCCGACAACTTCGCCTCCCTGCGCATCCCCTTGACCGATGCCCTGCGAATGCAGTGTCTCTGTGACCACCAGCAGGGGGTTGACAGCACGGAGGTCCTCAAAAAAGCCGCCCGCTTCGGAGTCCTGCTCAAGGAACGGCACCTGCCCCTGCCCAACAGCTTCCTTGATCTGGTCCGCCGGCTGGGCGTCTCCTATAATCTGCTGCACCCCCGGGAGGAGAAGCCGGCTTCCTGAGGCACCCTCACTCAATCGAGCCGGACCAGGTCCATCCCTCCCCAGGCCCCCAGTTGACTGCCCATGATAATCACCACCCCGAGAATCCCGGGAATGGTCCTGGCAACCTCCAGGGCCCGGTTGATCGAGTCCTTGTCGATCACCTCGTTGCCCAGCCGGGTGGCTGCCGCATCGGCCAGCGGGGTGGAGCGGGACAGCACGGTCACCGAATCGGCCCGGCCCAGGGAAAGGGAATGGCCCACCGATGCCGACGAGGTACAGATCCCCAGGGGCATCCTCCCGGCCGGGATCTTCACCCCCACCCGCTGGTTCAAGGGCGAATCCCCGGCAAAGATAGCAGCCGTGCAGTCCTTGTTGCGCAGAACGAAGATATCGCCGCCGTTCTCCACCATTATCTCACTGCTTCCGGCGGCCAGCAGGTCCTGGCCGACGAACTGGGCCATTGCCCCGGCCACCGCGGCCATGGGACCGACACCGGCGGTCAGGCCGGCGGCCAGCATCTGTTTGACAATGGGCGGGGCCAGGGGATCAGCGGGCAGGGGTCGCAGGGATTTTAAAAATCCGGGATTACGGACAATATAATTCTCCAACTGGGCGCGGTAACGGTAAACACCCTCCCGGGCCGGACCGGTCACCTCGCCAGGGGCCAGGATATGGAGATCGGTCTCAGCCACCATGACCCGGGAGGAGACCAGCCCGTTGGTTTCCACCAGGGCGCGATAGGTCCGCTCCCGAAAGGCAAGGGGAGATTTTTTCTTTTTTCGTTTTGCGGAAGCGGCTACCATGGTTTTTGTAATATAACAGAACCCGGGCAACTCATCACCAGGCAGGAATCATAAGGGGAAACTGTGATCACGGGTGCCGGTAAAATAACAGCTCCTGCAAAAGCCGTTGCCGAACGGATCATCCTCTTTACCCGCTATCCCGAACCGGGCCGGGCCAAGACCCGGCTGATTCCGCTGCTGGGCGCAAAAGGGGCCGCCGCCCTCCAGCAGCGGATGACCGAACAGACCCTGGACCGGATCAAACTCCTGGCCGAGACCAGAACCCTGGCCGCGGAGATCCGCTACCAGGGCGGCGACCGGGCCCGGATGAAGGAGTGGCTCGGGAATGATTATCCCTGTCTGGAGCAGGGCACCGGAGATCTGGGCGAAAAGATGGCCCGGGCATTTGGTGCGGCCTTTGGGGCGGGCGCCGGGCGGGTACTGGTGGTGGGCAGCGACTGCCCCGGGCTCAGCAGGGCGATCATGGCCGCCGCACTGGAGCGCCTCAAAGAGGTCGATCTGGTCATCGGCCCGGCCCGGGACGGGGGCTATTACTGTATCGGCATGGGCCGGAGACTGCCGGAGCTGTTTATTGATATGCCCTGGGGTACCGGCGCGGTGCTTGCCCTGACCCAAGCCCGGGCGAGAAAGCAGGGATTGACAATGCATCTGCTGGAACCGCTCCAGGACATGGACCGGCCGGAGGATCTGGCAGAGCTGAAGAATCATCCCCTGGCCCGCCCGCTGTCCGATCCCGGGCTGTCGATCATCATCCCCGCCTTGAACGAGGAAAAACTCCTGCCCGCCACCCTGGCCCGTATTCAAAACGAAAAGGGGCTGGAGATCATCGTGGTGGACGGCCACAGCAGCGACCGGACCAGGGAGATCGCCGTTGCGGCCGGGGCTCGGGTGATAACCAGCCAACCGGGCCGGGCCGGGCAGATGAACACCGGCGCGGCCGCGGCCCAAGGCGAGATCCTTCTCTTTCTCCACAGCGACACCCTGTTGCCGGCCGGGTTTTCCGAACAGGTATGCCGGGTCGCCGCCAACCCGGACACCGCGGCCGGGGCCTTCCGGCTGCTCATTGACGGGCCGGGCCCGGGCTTTCGCCTGCTTGAGCGGTTGATCAACCTCCGTTCCGGACTCCTGCAATTCCCCTACGGCGATCAGGCCCTGTTTCTCCGGCGCGCGGTATTTGAACAGGAAGGCGGGTTCCCGGACCTGGAACTGATGGAGGATTTCGAACTGGTACGACGGCTGCGGCGCCGGGGCAAGATCGCCCTCCTGCCGATCCGGGCCGTAACCTCGGCCCGGCGCTGGCAACGGCTGGGGATCGTCCGCACCACCCTGCGTAATCAACTGATCATTGCCGGCCATCTGCTCGGGCTGTCGTCCGGGCGACTGGGCCGCTGGTATCAGAAGACAGATGACAGATGACAGGGGACAGGGGACAGGGGACAGGGGACAGGGGACAGGGGATATTATATTCCGGGCCATGATCACTGCCCCATGTTTTTTTCCGTCCACTGCCCACTGTCCACTGTTCTTGGTGCTTGGTGCTTGGTTCACTGCCCACTGTCTTCCGTCTTCCGTCTTCCGTCTTCTGTCCCCTGATTCACAGCATCAGCCCTTTGTTTTCCTGTGGCATCGACGGTTCCTCGCGGGCCGGAGGCACCGGGACAAGCTGCTCCACCGGCGGCAGATCTTCGTCCCGGGAAGGCGGAGTTCCGGGCTGCGCCGCCGGTGGGACGGAATCCAAAGGGATTGCCGGTTTCCTGGGCAGAAAAAACTCACCCAGTTCCGGATCCTGGACCAGGTCCAGGATCATCCTGGAACTGGCGGTCAACAGCGGAAAGCTGACCGAACGGCGCAGAAAATTATTGGTGCCGGAAACAAAGGCGGCCAGGGCCATGAAGATGAGGCAGCTCACAAAAAAACCCTTGCCCAGACCGAAAACTCCGCCCAGCAACCGATCAAACCAGGTAAGCAGGGTCAGGGTCATCACCTTTTTGAGCAGCAACCCGAGCAACACCCCGCCCACATAGATGAGGAGCAGGATGATGAGATAGGTGAGCACAAAGGCGAACTGGCGACTGTCGAGAAAGGGCAGGACCAAGTCATAGATTTCCCGGTGATAGCGGCCGGCGAGATAGAATCCAAGGAACAGGGCGGCAATGGTGGCAAGCTGCCGGACAAACCCCACCCAGACCCCCCGCACCAGGAAGATAAGACAGATGAGAGCCACAAGAATATCGAACAGGGTAATCTGGTCAACCCAGGCCATGGGCAACTACCTCCCGCGGGTTAGCCGGTGCCCGTCCGGACACCGGCTGATTAAAAAACAGTGCTTCTAGATTCCAGCCCCAGCTTCGCCGGATTAAAGAGAATTGGCAAGAAAATTTCTTCCGGCAGGGGCTGACCCGGGTTATGGTGCAAGCAGTCAGCTCATTTTGACCGGAGATCAGGCACAGCGAACCGCCCGCCACAAGCCGAAAAAAAACATGGACCCTGCCGTTATCAGCTTCACGAATACCGGGCTGGGTGTCAAGCCCGCCGCCGGCCAGGGTGAAGCGGTCCTGACCCTCCTGCCCCTGGAACGACTGGCCTCCTCCCTGGCCGACCATGGCCAGGCGGCCCTGACGGACCGTTATCTCCTGCCTCTGGAACAGGAGCGCTATTGCGCCTTTTCCCATGCCAAACGAAAACTGGAATGGCTGGGCGGCCGGATCGCGGCCAAACAGGCGGTGCACATACTCCGGCCCGGTCCAGGCCGGCGGGACCGGCAGATCATCGCCGATCGCCATGGCCGGCCGTTTTTCAGTGACCGGGCGGGTAATATTCTGGAGACACCAACTCTTTCCATCTCCCACAGCCACGGGCTGGCCGCGGCCCTGGCCGTGGAATCCGGTTCCTGCGGCCTTGATATCCAGAAGATCGTGGCCACCATCCACCGGGTCAGGCAACGGTTTACCAGCCCGCCGGAAATGACCCTCATCCGCCGGGCAGAAAAAAAACTTACCAAAGAGGCAGGGCTGACCATCATCTGGGCCGCCAAGGAGGCCCTGCGCAAGGCGGCCGGGATCACGCCCCTGCCCGGTTTTCTCGAACTGCGCCTGACCGCGGCCGCACCGTTGCCGACCTCGGAACTTCTCAACCCGGCCCTGGCCCTTGATTTCCAGGCCCCCCCGGACCAGGGGTCCCCGGATTCCCCGGCCCGGGTGACGGCCGGTCTGTACCATGATTTTGCCGTGGCCTTCACCTTCGCGTCATGATACAATTGCGCCTGCGGTCCACCCCTGCCCTCTTCCCATTCGCCCTTAACCTGTAAAAACACCATGGAAATCATCCAGCACCTCAACGCCATCAGCCTGTTCAACGGCCTGACCAAAGACCAGTACAATGACCTGGCCATGATCCTGACCGACCAGGAATTCAACCGCGGTCAGACCATCTTCAACGAGGGCGATGACGGGGTGGGCTTTTACGTGATCGTCACCGGCCGGGTGAAGATCTACAAGGTATCGCCGGACGGCAAGGAACAGATCCTCCACATCCTCGGCCCGGGCGACCCCTTTGCCGAGGTGGCGGTGTTCAGCAGCAACCGCTATCCGGCCCATGCCGAGGCCCTGCGGAAAAGCCGGCTCCTGTTTTTTCCCAAGGACTCCTTTCTCAAGCTGGTCAGGGACACCCCCTCCCTGTCCCTGAACATGCTCGCCTCCATGTCCATGCGGTTGAAACGCTTCTCGCACATGATCGAGGCCCTGTCACTCAAGGAGGTCCCGGGCCGGCTGGCCGCCCATATCCTCTACCTGCGGGAAAAACGGCAAGGCGCGCCCGAGGTTGAACTGGACATGGCCAAGGCCCAGCTCGCCAGCCTGCTGGGTACAATCCCGGAGACCCTTTCCCGGATCCTGGCCAAGATGAGCAAGCAGGAATTGATCCGCATCAACGGCCCGAAAATCACCATCCTCGATCCGGAAGGACTGGCCGCTCTGGCCGAGGGCGAGACCCGGCTTTCCTGAGACCGACCATGCCGGAACTCCCTGAAGTCGAAGTCACCCGCCTGGGCCTTGCCCCCCTGCTGCCCGGCCGCCGGGTGATGCGCATATATTCGTCCGACAAAGAGCTGCGGTTGCCCCTGCCCGGAAAACTCCTGCGCCAATGGATCATGCACGCCGTTGTCCGCCGGGTGGACCGGCGGGCCAAGTACCTTCTCATCCGGATGGACAATGGCGCGGTGCTGGTCGTCCATCTGGGGATGAGCGGCCGGTTGGCCCTGATGCCGGCGAACGCCCCTCGTGCCAAGCACGATCATTTCCGGTTAGGCCTGGACAACGGCCGGGAACTGCGTTTCAACGACAGCCGCCGCTTCGGCGCAATCCAGGTGCTGCCGCCGGGCCGGAAACACGAAAAAGATTTTTTCAAAAACCACGGGCCAGAGCCCCTGGGGCGTTCTTTTACCGCCGGGTATATGCTAGAACGAGCCAGCATCCGGAAACAACCGGTGAAGCTTTTTCTCATGGACGGCCGGGTGGTGGCCGGGATCGGCAACATCTATGCCAATGAGATTCTTTTTGCCGCCGGGATCCGGCCGGATACCCCGGCCGGAAAACTGAACGAAAAACAATGGCAGGCCGTGGTCCGCCATTGCCGGAGGATCCTCCGGCTGGCCATCAGAAGCGGCGGCACCACCATCAGTGATTTTCTGAACGCCAGCGGCGAGAGCGGTTATTTCCAGCTCGACCTGCGGATCTACGGCCGCGCCGGCCAGCCCTGCCGGATTTGCGCCACCCCGGTGATCAGGACCGTACTCGGCGGCCGGGCCACCTATTACTGCCCGACCTGCCAGAAATCGTAATCAGCAGGGACCAGCCACCTTGTGTCTGTCCAGAAATGAGCAATTTCGTTCAAGATCAAGGATCGCGAAAAAAATAAGCACAGGCATATATGTGATATCGGAGTCTCGTAACCTCGCTTACCTCCGAGCATTATTTTTTGAGCATGACGCCGAGATTGGGCGAAAGGGCCATTTCTGGACGGACACTACCTTGTTTTTTTATCCGGACCCGGTCCCTGGACCGCATCCAGTTCCCCGGGATAATTCAGATTGACAAAGGATTTGAGATCCGGGACCACGCTGAGCAGCTCCGCCTCGGCAACCCAGCGGACCTGTATCCGGGCCAGGGCATCCGCAACGCTGCCCAGGTCACGGCCGAGCCGATGGGCGAACAGGCCGGCGGCATCACGGTGATAGACCGCGCAGAGCGGCTCCGGGCCGCGGGACAGCCGGGGGACAACCGCCAGTGAGTCGGATTCACGGCTGAGTTTGCAGAGATAACGGACAAGTTCCGGGGCCAGGAAGGGCATATCGCAGGCCGCGATAAAAACACGCTCCTCGCCACTGGCCTCTAAGGCCGCGTGGATACCGGCCAGGGGCCCTTTATCTGGAAAAACATCGTTGATCATCGGCAGGTCGAGGAATCGATACTGACCAGGGGTATCGGTCACCACCAGGCAGGAGGGAAAAAGCGGGCAGAGGGTCGCGGCCACCTGCTCGATCAGCGGCCGGCCGGATAATTCGGCCAGGGCCTTGTTGCGGCCGAAACGGGAACTGCGGCCGCCGGCAAGAATGACCCCGGTCACCCCGGGAATGGATTCAAGGTCAGCACCCATCGGCCTTCCCTTTCCGGCTGCGGATCATCACAAAGATCTCCTCCGAATCCTGATCCGGAGCGATGGCTGCCGGCAAGGAGGCCAGGGTATCAAGAATACGGGATCGGTCAACAGCGCTCAGGGTAATAGGGACGCCGTCCTTCAGGAGGGATATCTCTGGGCCGGAAGCATCCGGCTGGCTGGAGGGCAGAAAGGTCTTGATGAGAAAATCGGCAATGCCGGCAATATCGTCCAGGTCAAACCAGGGCAGGTCCCGGCCCGGGTCCAGGTCGCTGACCGTGGCGATCAAGGTGTTATCCACCGGTTCAGGGAACGGCCGGTGGCGGAGATCGTTGCGGCACACCGCGATCTTGGCGGTATCCCCCTGTTTGTACCCCTCGGCAAGTACCAGGTCGACATCAAAAAAATACCGGCAGAGCAACTCCGTAAGGGTCGCGTCCTGCCGGCAATCCTTGACCATGCCCAGGCCCACGGGCGAGGAAAGAACAACGGTCCGGGCCCCGGCCTGTTTATGACGCCAGCTGTCCTTGCCCGGCACATCCATGGAGAACGGCCCGTGCACATGGTGTTTGACAACGCCGATCCGGTATCCCCGCCCGCTGAGCAGTTGGATCAGTTTTTCCAGCAGGGTGGTCTTGCCGCAGTCGGATCTGCCGAAAAAGGCAACCACCGGCACCACCGCCACCCCTCCTAAACGGTCAGGTCGTTGCGCACGACCTTGCGCGGCCCGCCGTGACCGGCCGGCCGCCAGTCGCGGATCGGGGCGACCCGGAGCATCTGCTCCTTGCTGTCCAGACTCTCCAGCCGGTCATGGATCAGCTGCCAGACACAGGCCACCTGGGGATTGATCTCGCATTTGCCGTCCTGGGAACCGCCGCAGGGCCCGTTCAGCAGACTCTTGGCGCAGCGGGCCACCGGACAGAGACCGCCGGTGAGATGGAGGATGCAGTCGCCGCAACCAGCGCATTGCTCGGTCCATTCCCCCTGCACGACAGAGCCGCCGAAAAAGCTGGTGTTCACCGCTGGAAAGACCCTGGTGGAGGAACGCAGGTTGGCGATGAAGTTGACCCCGACCCCGCAGGCCATGGAGACCACCGCATCATACTGGCCCTCCCACTGGTCCATGCTGTTGATATATTCCTTGTCGCATTGCCGGACCAGGGTGGCCCCGGCAACCTCCACCGGATTGCCTTCCTTTTTCCGGCCCAGCCGGATGAGCGAGGCAAGAATCTCAACCTCCCGCTCACCGCCGGCCGAACAGACGGTCACACACCCTCTACAGCCCAGGACCAGAATTTTCTTGGCATCCCGGACCATGTCCAGAATCTCGGCAACGGG
Organism: Desulfobacterales bacterium; assembly: GCA_021647905.1. NCBI lineage: Bacteria > Pseudomonadati > Thermodesulfobacteriota > Desulfobacteria > Desulfobacterales > Desulfobacterales bacterium. Next base: position 28,869 of record JAKITW010000024.1, read on the forward strand.
TTTCCTCTCGGCAATAATCATCTGCTCTCTCCATTAAACGGACAAGGCCCCAGGGCCCTGGTCATTGTATCCATCTCCCGGGCCGCGGCCACGAACTCGGGGTGCAGCCCCCTTTCCAGGTGATACATCCGCACCCGTTCGGGTTCCACCGCCAGTTCGGCCAGGGCCTTCTTGACCGCGCCCACCCGCTTGGCGGCCCGCTGGCTGCCCTTGACATTATGACAGCCGTCCGGTGGGCAGCCGACCACATAAACCGCATCCGCGCCCTGCTCAAAGGCGGCGAGCAGGGTGCTCACCTGGAGCTTGCCGGTACAGGTCAGCCGGTCCAGGACCACGTTTCCGGGAAAACCGGCCTGCTTCAGCCCCTCGCCATGGTCGGAACTTGCCTGCTGGGAGGTGTAATGACAACAAAACGCCCTGATATTCGGATTAAAATCGCTCATCTGTCTCTCCTGTCGATCACCGGCCGCTGCCGCAAACGGCGATCAACCGCTCATCTTCGGATTGGTTCAAGGAAATGGCCTGGGCCGGACACTCGGCCACGCAGATGCCGCAGGCCTTGCATTGCCGGGCATCGATGTTGGCCTGCCCGGCCCGGTCAATCACCGGGATCTCCCAGGGGCACACCCGGACGCAGGTCAGACAGGAAACGCAGAGGTCCGGTTCCACCCAGGCGGCCTTGCCCTTGTCGCGCAGATCCTGCTCGGACAGGTAGCCCTGGTCCAGGGCCATCTGCCGCAGGGCGCTGCTGATCTCGGCAAAACGGACATCCTGGGGGCAGACAAAGACGCAGCTTTTGCAGCTTGAGCAGTAGAGAAGCAGGTCAGAGCCCAGCAGCCGCTCTTTCAGGCCCATCCTGACCATGTGGATAATTTTGCGGGGATCGAACTCGGGGATGGCCTGACTGACCGGACAGATGCCGCTGCAGGCGCCGCATGAAAAACAGCGGTTCAGGTGTTGCCCGCCCGGGGCCGCAATAACCTCGGCGCTGAACTCAGGCGTAATTTCCTTATTGGTGACAGCCATGGGAACCCTCTCTCATAAATAATCCAAGCCGCCCGCAGGAACAAAGACCTGCCAACGGCTTGCCTGGACATGAACCATGCCGGAACTTTAAAGAAAAACTTCTTCCGCAAAACCGGCAAACTTAAAAACGCTTCTCTCATCTACACGGACAAGAAAGAGCCGAGAATGTTACCCAAAGCAAGACGCTTTGTCAATATGGGCAACCGGTCGTTTGGCGGTATAATTATATAGAAGAGGTGCCAGGTGGTCGGAAAAAAACAACAACACCGATCAGAGGCAAGAGGTTTCCCTGAAACCTGAAACCAGATCATACCATCATTTGTCGGGCATCACCGCGCCGTTGGCAAGCAGGGCCGCACCCACCGGCTCGAATTCCCGCCGGGCCGCGTCACCCGCCACCCGCCGCAGACGACCGAAAACCTCGACCCGGCCCAGTTCAGCCACGGTATGGATATTATCCCGGATCAGCAACTCGTCCTCCGGCCCCGGGCCATCGGAGAAAACAACCCCGGCCACCGGAATCTCCCGGGCCCGCAACGCCTCCAGGGTAAGCAGGCTATGGTTCAAGGTGCCGAGCCCGCTTGCAGCCACCACCAGAACCGGAATCCGTAACAAGGCCACCAGATCGATCAACAATAACTCCCGGGTCAAGGGCACCAGGAGGCCGCCCACCCCCTCGACCAGAAGGAACCGGTGCCGTTGCCGCAGCTTCCGGTAACTCTCGACAATGACCGCCGGGTCCACCCGGCGGCCCTCCCGCTCCGCTGCCAGGTGCGGCGAGGCAGGGAAAAGGAACCGGTATGGAACCTGGAGATCCAGGAGAGCCGGGTCAGGGGCCAACCCCGCGGCCCGCAGGCAGTATTCAAGGTCCGCGGGTCGCCCCTGTTCACCGGTACTCACCCATTTCTGGTACCCGGCATCGACCCCGTTACGGAGCAGAAAATCGAGCAACCGCGCACAGACAAAGGTCTTGCCAACCGAGGTGCCGGTGCCGCAGACAAAAAGCACACCCCTTTCCCGATCCCCGCAGGAACCGGGGTTGCGGCCTTCCGCCGATAAATCCGGATTCATGTCCACTTCCTCTCCGCCTCTTCTTTGTTTGTCGGTCTCGCAACAACCCGCTCGACGTAAACATTCAGTAAACCCCCTCCTGTCGGGAAAGGGGTCTTCTTCTACCAACGGCCGCTCCATTGAGAAGGGCCGGCTGTTCATAAACAGGCTATCAAGCAGGAACTCGCTTCGCCGCGGCGGCG
>JAKITW010000025.1 GCA_021647905.1 Desulfobacterales bacterium
GCCGAAGTTGTTTCAAATTCCGCTTTTGCCGTCACGGCTGCGGCTCAGGGTCCGCTACACCGTTCGCTATAAGAAAACCCCTTTCCCGGTCCAACCTCAAACGTACGGGGTTTACCGAAACCTTACGCTTTTTATCAGCTGGTATCGAGGCCGGCCATGGAGGGGGTGGCCCCGTTGGAGGAGGCGACATAGGCACCGCGGCGGTTGGCCCGGGCCAGGGTCTCGGGCCAGGCCCGGCCAGCCAGATATCCCTTGATGATCCCGGCGAAAAAGGCATCCCCGGATCCCACCGTATCAGCCACCCTGACCGGAAAACCGGGATGGCTGAAGAAGCCGTCCGGACAGAGGAGCCATGCCCCGGCCGCCCCCCTGGTGACCACCAGGATGTTAACGGCAAAGCGGTTCCGCAGTCCAGTCCCGAGATCCCGCGGCTCCGTGCCGCTGATCCCGAACCAGTTGGCGACCGTTTGGAGTTCCTCTTCATTCATCTTGACCAGGTCGGCCGCGGCCAGGGAGTCCCGGACCAGATCCGGGGTGGTAAAGGGCGGGCGGAGATTGACGTCATAGCAGCGGATCGTTGCCAATTGCCGGAGCGCTTGGATCGTCTTCCGGCTGATCGGTGATCGCTGGGCCAGGGTGCCGAACACCAGCAGGAACGGTTTTTTTTCAATCCGGGTGAGAGCCGGGTCCAGGGCAATGGCATCCCAGGCCGCCGGGGCGATGATATTGAAAACAGGTTCATGGTTGTTGCCGATGGTCACCGTCACCCGGCCGGTGGCCAGTTCGGGGTCCTGTTGGATTCCCCGGCAGGAGAGGCCGAGCCTGTCTATCTCTTCCAGGGTGCGGCGGCCGAGATCGTCGGCCCCGATCCGGCTGACAGGGGTTACCTCCAGACCCTGGCTGTGGAGCTGGTAGGCCACGTTGAGCGGGGCCCCGCCCAACACCTGCCGGTCCGGGAAGATATCCCAGACCACTTCGCCGATGGTGAGGATTTTTAGTTTGTGCATGATTGTCGGTCTCGCAACAACTCGCTCGACGGACGTGATTCGTCTTGTAACTTGTTGATTTTATTGGGTGGCATTTGAAACCTTTCGGGTTGTTACGAGTTCATCATGATTGTCCCGCAGAGAGGAAGGCGTGGCTGGATCAGTGGTCCGGGGTGAGCAACTTATCGGCCCGGGGTTTATAAAAAAGCTGAAAGAGCAGGTGACAGTACTGCCGCATCCGGTCCTTGGCCACATTGGAGGTGGAGTATTTCCAGAAGCCGTAGACTTTGCTCAGCCGGGTGAGACGCTGGCAGTATAGATCCCAGGTGAAGCGGCTCCGGGCCCGTTCCCGGCCCTGGCCGGAGATGGTCTGCCAGTAGCCGGGTTCTTTGCCGCAGCGCGTGAGAAACCCGCTCAGTTTCTCGTTCAGTAGATCAGGGGTGGTCGGGTTGATCAGAAAGCCGGAGACGCCATCCTCGATGATCTCCTGGGGTCCGCCGAATTCAGTGGCAAAGACCGGCAGGCCGCTGTGCATGGCCTCGAGGATGGTCAGGCCGAAGGCCTCGAACAGGGCGGGCTGGACAAAGATCCCGCCCAGGTCGGCAACCACCCGGTAGGCCTCGCCGGTATCCTCCTTGGACAGGAGTTTGCCGATCCAGCGGATATGGCCGTGCAACTGGTGCTGCTCGATCAGGTCGTGCATCTTGCGGATCTCCGCCTCCTCCTCGGCATCCCGGGAAAGGGTGGGGTCGATGGTGCTGGCGATGAGCAGCAGGTTGGCCTGCTCACGAAGTCGCTCGCTGCGGCCGTAGGCCTCCACCAGGCCGGTGATGTTCTTGATCCGGTCCAGCCGGGAGATGGAAAAGATCAACGGGCGGTCGGGATGCTCCAGCCGGCCGAAACAGTTTTCATCCTCGGTCTCCAGGAGGAGCCGGCGGACCGCCCCGCTCCTGTCCGCCGGGCGGCGTTCCTGCTGGTCAAAGGGGAAAAAGAACTCCGGACTGACCCCCGGCGGAATCACGTTGAACCGGGGATGGAACAGGTTGATGCCGTTGGTCACCTGCATCAGCCCGGGCATGGTGAAGAACTGGTATGATTCGTACTGGCCGATGGTCTCCTCGGTGCCGGTGATCTCCTGGCGGGTGGAGGTGATGATGAAGTTGGCCAGGTTCATGGAGATGATGTCGGCCATGAACTGGGTCGAGAAGTTGTACTCCTGCTCGAATTTTTCCCAATAGAGGTCGCTGAACAGGTACTTGGATTTTTCCAGGGCATGGGCGATGTTGCACTGGATGACGCCCAGGTTTTTGGCCAGCATGGTGGCCACCAGGTTGCCGTCCGAGTAATTGCCCACGATCAGGTCGGGCCGGCCCTCGAATTCATCCAGCAGCTCCTGTTCCACATCCGTGGCAAAGCGGCCCAGATAGGGCCAGATCCGGAAGCGGGAGATCCAGTGGGGGACCACCTCGCCCCGGGGATCACGAAAGGGCACCCTGAGGATCTGGACGTTGCCGGTCCCGCGGACATGTTCCAGGTGCAGGTCAGAGGTGGTGCCCTCGTTTTCCGGGATCAGCCGGGTGACGATTATTATCCTTGGCTCGATATCAAGGCCGGCCCGGCGCAGGTCCTTTCGCAGGAATGATTCCAGGGCCTTGACCTGGTCGAGGATATAGACCACCTGACCGCCGGTGTCGGGCCGGCCGAGGACGTTCTCCTGGCCGAACCAGCCGTGCGGCGAGATAATCGCCACCTTGGAGATCATCGGGATCCGGGCCAGGAACTCCTCCAGGGTGTCGCCGTCGGGCTGTTCCAGGGTGTCCTGGAGGAGTTGCATGGTCTCAAGGATCCGGGCCGCGTTGTCTCCCCAGCCGTCCAGAAAACCCAGCTGCCGGAGTTTTTCCTTGATCGGCTCCAGGTCATCGGGGCATTCGCACCGTTCAAGAAAGTCCATGGCGTCTTCCAATGCGCTTTCCAACCCCTCGGTGTCGCGGATCCGGTCACCGTCCAACAGGAGCTGGAGCCCGTGCATCTGGTGGAGCTTGAGGAACTCGTACAGGGTCCGGTGCCATTTTTCCGGGTGCTGGGCCAGGTTGGCGGACAGGTAGAAGTTGAGGTGCTTGATCCCGGCGCCGATGGTATCCGGGTCGCGCAGGCTGGGACCGTAGTCGTAAAAGGGCGCCAGGTTGATCTTCAAGGGGAGATGGTTGTAGGGCAGGTCCGGTTTTACCAGTTTTTCCTTGATCAAGAGAAAGGTGTCAATGGCCAGCCGTTCCAGCACCGGGCTGTCGGGGAGCAGCCGGTAGATCCGGCAGTTGGCCCGCCGGTGGCGGTAGACCAGGATCAGGCTGTTCTCTACAAGGAGAATTTCCTGGAGTCGGCGGAGAAAGCGGCGGGAGCTGTGCAGGTTGAGCCGGGTCTTTTCCGGATCGTGGCGGAGATATTGATCAAAGGCGAGCAGGATATCGTTGTGCAGGAAGATCGGCGGCGGTTCCGGCTTTTTCAGCGAGAAGAGGAACTCCTGCAACAGGGCGATTTCGTCCTGGTCGATGAAACTGGTTAACGATTTGTCCATCTTTTTTTCCAATTAAATAAAGTTGTAGCGGCGCAGCCCGTCAATAATGGCATTGGCATATTTTTTACTGCTGAAATAGATACGCCGGCGCCCCTTGAGATGGAGCAGTTCCCTGGAGTAATTGCCCACCACCACCCCGCTGGTGTCGCCGCGGAGCATGTCCTCGTCATTGCCGGAGTCACCGCAGGTCAATATGTCCTGCAGCGGGAATCCCCACTTGTATGAGAGGTAGCGGATCGCCCGCCCCTTGGAGGCCCGGTAGGGCAGGATATCCAGGAACTGGCCGTGCGAGAAGACCAGCTGGTAGCGAAGTTTTTTTAGTTGCAGGGTCTGGTGGACCCGGGCGAGCAGATCCGGGTCGTCTTTCATGTAATAGCTGATCTTGAACTGGTGCTGGGCCTCTTCCTCCTGGGGGTCGAGAAAGTCGAGCCGGTCCAGGGCCTCCTTGATCATGTTCCGTTTCCACTGGTAGGAGAGATGTTGCTGCCAGCCCCGGTCCGGGGTGATGTCCGGTCCGTAGAAGATCTCCGAACCCACCGAGCAGATCAGGATGTCCGGCACCGGGATATTGTGTTTTCTAAGGGCCGCGACGGTCATGCCCAGGCAGCGTCCGGTGGCCACCCCCCAGCCGATGTAGTCCTGGTGGACGTCGAACAGGTCCAGCAGGGTATAAAGGGCCTGGGTATCTCCGACCAGGGTGTTATCGATGTCGCTAAAGACCAGTTTTTTCAGGTTGGTCAGCCGCCGGCCCGGCGAGAGGGTGGTGGTCCGGTCCAGTTCGGTGGCCGGCATCTCGGCCAGGACCTCGTTGATCAGTTCCAGGGTCCGGTCACAGTGGCGAGACCAGGAGTAATGAGCCCGGACGCCGTTCACCCCGTTGCTGGAAAATTGTTCCCACAGTTTCCGGTCCACCAGGATCTTTTTGATCGCCCGGGCGATTTCTTCCGGGTTGGCCGGGTCGATCAGGATTCCGTTGTCGCAGTTGCCGATGATGTCAACCGGCCCGCCCTCGCGGGTGGCCACGATCGGTACCCCGCAGGCGGCCGCCTCGATCAGGGTGAGGCCGAACGGTTCGAGCAGGGCCGCATTGACAAATACGCCGATGCTGGCGGCGCAGAGCCGGTAGAGTTCCGGCACCTCGATGCTGAAATCGTGGGTCTTGGGGATGGCCATTTTTCCGTACAGGTCGTACTGGTCCATCAGCAGCAGCATCTCGGTGAGTACTCCCTGCTCGTTTTCCTCCATTTGCGAGATGTCCTTGCGGATCCCGGCGAAGATGGCCAGATTGGCAATGGCCCGCAGTTCCTTGTCCTCGCCGTAGGCAGTGACCAGGCCGGAGATGTTCTTGCGCTTGTCCGGCCGGCACAGGGCGAGAATGAACGGCTTCTGCGGGTCGACCCAGAATCGGTGCAGTTCATGGAGCAGGCTTATGTGGGTCTGCTGGAGCTGTTCGTAGCCCTCGGGCTGGACCAGGTAGGGCTCGTAAAAGGGGAAGAAGTTCCGGATATCGATCCCCGGCGGGATGACCCGGTAGCGGCCGGCAGCGGAGTTGTCGTACAGGCCGTACTGCTCGGAGATCTCGTGGCTGGTGCTGGTTATGATCCGTTCCGCCTCCTTGATCACCCGTTCTTCCACGTCGATCCGGTGGTCGATCCGGTAGCGGCGGACGGTCTCCTCCTCGCTCATCCCTTCGGCCATGAGCCGGTTTTTCTTGTGCCGGCCCAGGGAATGGCCGGTAAAGATAAAGGGGGCACCGAAGATGCTGGCCAGGTTCCGGGCCACATAGCCGCCATCGGCGTAATGGCCGTGGAATATGTCGGGGATTCTGCCCTCGGCCTTGACGAACTTGAGGGCCTTGTCCACCATCTCGTCCAGGTGCGGCCAGAGCAGTTCCTTGCGGATATAGCGGCGGCCGCCGCATTGGATCCGGACGATCCGGGCCTTGTCCGACAGGGGTTCCACCGGGCGGGCATATTCCCTGGATACGGCCTTGTCCACGATCAGGCGGGTGACCAGGTCCACCTGGTCCACCCGGGGGTCCTCGGCCAGGGCCCGGGCCAGTTCCAGGACATATTTGACCTGGCCGCCGGTATCGGCGTCGCGGCCCAGTTCAGGGGATTCGCCTCTGATCAGGCCATGGACGCTGAAGAGTTGCAGGTAGAGTCCCGATGATGACGCCATTGGCGGTTCTCCTCGTTGTTTTCTGGTAAACGCTTACCGGCCGGTGGTTTCCGTAAATCTGTAGTCCTTGGTGAACGGTTACGTTTTCTGTTTCAGCCGCGATGGAACCACTTTTTGATTTCGTCCATGGAGAATGACTTGAAGGTCGGTCTTCCGTGCGGACAGTGGGAAAAGGCGTTGCCGGCCTGCATCCGGGCCAGCAACCCTTCTGTTTCCCCGGGCTGCAGCCGGCGGCCGGCCTTGACCGCGGCCTTGCAGGCCATGGTGGCCAGAATCGAGTCGATGCGGCCGCTGTCCCGGGGCCGGGGAGAATCGCCCTGGAGCCGGCCGACAATATCCCGGAGGATCTCTTCCGGATCAAGGCGGCTCAACAGCGTTGGTACCGCCTTGATCAGATAACTGTCGTCGCCGAACTCCTCCAGGTTGAAACCGAGCCGGTCCAGTTCTTCCCGGTTCCGGTCCAGGGTTTCGGCCAGGTCCGGGCCGAGATCCACTATTTTGGGAAAGAGCAGGGCCTGGCCGGTTATCCGGCGCTGGGAAAACTGTTCTTTTAACTCTTCAAAAAGAATCCGCTCATGGGCCGCATGCTGGTCAATCACCACCAGGCCGTCTTCACCCTGGCAGAGAATGTAGAGGTTGGACAGCTGACCGATGGGGACCAGGCCCGCCGGCCCGGCCGGTTCGCTCTCCCCGGGCGTTGACCATGGCGTTGTTTCAGCATCGGCAAGCGGCCCGGCATAGGAGGGCCGCGGTTCCTCAAGGTATGGAGATGGTGGTCCCGGGGGGAGCGGATGCTGCTGCTCGTAGACCCGGGCCGCCGCGGCGGTGCCGGGTTGATCGCTCAACAGGGAAGCGGTTGCCGGCCGGCCCACCCGGACCGGTCCGGGGCCTGATTCCTCGCCGCGGCCGAACAGCGAGAAGCGGGCCTGCTCCTGGTAGGCGGCCATGGCCCGCCGAACCGCGGTTGCCATCTGCTGGTGGATGAATCGCGCGTCCTGGAGGCGGACCTCCTGTTTGGTGGGGTGCACGTTCACATCCACGGCCGTGGGCGGCAGGTCGAGAAACAGGACCCCGGCCGCGGTGCGGCCCTTCATCATGAAACCGGCCAGCCCCTCATGCACGGCATGGACCAGCATCCGGTCCTTGATCGCCCGGCCGTTGACAAACAGCCGGAGCCGGGCCGATCCGGCGGCCGCCTCGTCCGGCGGCAGGAGCCAGCCGCTGATGGTGAGCCCGCGTTCCTCAATGCTGGCGATTATCTCAAGCAGCGGGGCCGGGGCCTGGCGACCGAGAACCCGGCGGAACCGTTGTTCGCCGGAATCAGTGCCAGCCGGCAGGTTGAGCACGGTCCGGTTCTCGACAACATAGGTGATCCCGAGGCCGGGCGCGGCCAGGCCGTGGTTTTTTACCACCTCTTCGATGTGTCCCAACTCGGTGCGATTGCTCTTTAAGAATTTTTTCCGGGCCGGCTGGTTGCCGAACAGGTTGCGTACCTCAAGGAGTGTGCCCTGTTGGCAGCCGGTTTCATGGACCTTGAGCACCCGGCCGTAGGCCACCTCCACCATGGCGCCCAGTTGCGCCTCGCGGGTCCTGGAGGTGATGGTCAGTCTGGCCACCGAGGCAATACTCGGGATGGCCTCGCCGCGGAACCCGAGGGTGCGGATTGCGGCCAGCTTGGCCGCGTCGGCGGCCGGGCCGGCAAGTTTGCTGGTGGCGTGCCGTTCCAGGCAGAGGAGTAGATCGTCCTGGTCCATGCCGTCGCCGTTGTCCATCACCCGGATCAACCGGGTGCCGCTGCCAGCCACCTCGATGGTCACCCGGCGGGCATTGGCGTCAATGGCGTTTTCCAGTAATTCCTTGACCACCGCGGCCGGTCGTTCAATGACCTCGCCGGCGGCTATCTGATTGGCAAGATGTTCGGACAGGATCGTGATCTTGGACAAAAAAGACTCCGATAAAGTTGAAGTAGACTGGTTGAACCCGGGTCAGTACAGTTTTCCGTTTTCAGGAGCAGATGATCGTGTTACATAGGTGGGGCGATGACGCGGTTCGCTGGATTTTCTGAATTCGGCCAGTCCAACTATGTGAAGTTACAAAACATACCATTTTCACCTTCTGAATACAAGGCGGGAACAACTCCATGGCCCCTCGCCCCGGTAACCGGGCCGCCGGCCGGCCCCGGTCGACCCGGTCGCTGACCACGGCAAAAAAAAGGTCCCGGCCCCGGCCGGCCCGGCGTCCCGGCCGGCGACCCCGGCCCGCTCCCTGGAGCCATGTTCAGCTGTCGATTTTTCTGCTGGCAATCGCCGCAACCCTTACCCTGTTTGTCGGCGGACTCCTTTATCTCTACCTTCTCCTTGACGTGCCGAGGCTGCAATCGGTTGCCGCCTACCGGCCGCCGATGACCAGCCGGGTCCTGGACCGGCACGGCCGGGTGGTGGCCCGTTTCTTTAAGGAAAATCGACTGGTGGTGCCGATCAGCGAGATGCCGCCGCTCCTGGCCAAGGCCTTTGTCGCGGCCGAGGATTCCCGGTTCTATCAACATCCCGGCGTGGATATCTGGTCCATCTTCCGGGCCATGCTCCATAATATCAGTGCCAGGGGGAGCGCCCACGGCGGCAGCACCATCACCCAGCAGGTGACCCGGGCCCTGCTGTTGTCCCGCAAAAAGCTCTATTCCCGCAAGATCAAGGAGGCGATTCTTGCCTATCGGATCGACTCCCAGCTGTCCAAGGACGAGATCCTCTATATCTATCTCAACCAGATCTATCTCGGCGATCGGGCCTATGGGGTGGGGGCCGCGGCTGAGACCTATTTCAATAAAAAAATCGGCGATCTCACCCTGGGAGAGATCGCCTTGCTGGCCGGGCTGCCGCAGTCGCCGAGCCGGTACTCGCCGCGGAAGAACATGACCCTGGCCCGGCGACGGCAGGCCTATGTACTCAACCGGATGGCCGAGGAAGGGTATATCAGTGCTGAAGAGGCGCGCCGGGCCTATGGCCGGCCCCTGGTCCTGGCCCCGGCCGTATCATGGTCCGGGAACCGTTATTTTGTCCAGCAGGTGCGCCGGCTGGTGGAGAAGAAATATGGCGCCGGCCGGCTCAATACCGACGGGCTGACCATTGTCACCACCCTGGATCAGACCGTGCAGCGGGCAGCTGAACAGACCCTGGCCCAGGGGATAGCCGGGCTGGGGATTGTTGACCGGAATGGTGAAACGGTCCAGGCCGGGCTGGTTGCCATTGAGGTGGGCAGTGGTAAGGTGCGGGGGGTGGCCGGCGGCACCGGGTTTGAGCAAAGTCAGTACAACCGGGCTGTCCAGGCCCGGCGGCAACCTGGTTCGGCAATGAAGCCGCTGGTCTATGCCGCGGCCCTGGAACAGGGTTTTACCCCGCAATCGGTGCTTGATGACAGCCCGCTGCACCTGCCCGGCGCCGGCCGCGGCAAGGTCTGGGCCCCGCAGAACTTTGACCGCAGGTTTCACGGACCCATGACCCTGTCCGAGGCCCTGATCAGGTCCAACAACATCGTCACCATTAAACTGTTGCAGGCAGTGGGAGTGAAACAGGTGGTCGGCCTGGCCCGGCGAATGGGGATCAGCGCCCCGCTGCCCGCCGACCTCTCCCTGGCCCTGGGTTCGGCCGGGATCTCCCTGCTGGAACTGACCAACGCCTACACTGTTTTTGCCGACCATGGCCGTTACCAGGCCCCGTTCTTTATTGAAAAGATTTATGATCGCAACGGCCGGCTTCTGGAAGAGAATAAACCCCGGCCGGTCCAGGTGCTGGCCCCGGCCGTGGCCGATGCCATTGCCCGGATGCTCGCCCGGGTGGTCACCGATGGCACCGGCAGGGCGGCCGGCAAGGGGATTTCCGGGCCGGTGGCCGGCAAGACCGGCACCACCGACGCCAATGTCGATGCCTGGTTCATCGGCTATACCCCCCGCCTGGCCGCCGGGGTCTGGGTCGGCTTTGACCGGCCGCATTCCATGGGCCGTGCTGCCACCGGCGGCCGGATCGCGGCCCCGCTCTGGCGGGATTTCATCCAGCAGGTACGGGCCGGGGCAGTTGCCGGGAATTGATCCTTTGGCAAAACCAGGTTCGGTGTTATGCTGGGATATTGCATTCCGCCTGTCGGCGCCACCGGTCAACCCCATGGCCGGACCGTAATTGGCCGGCTGCAACGAAACAATGAAAGAGATCACCGGGGCACGGCAAGGACCCCGCCAGGGGCGACTTTCATATAACGGGATAGGAAACATGGATATCCATCATTTGCGAATTTTCGCCAGTGTCTACAAAAACCTGAGTTTCACCCTGGCCTCCCGGGAGCTGAACATCAGCCAGCCGACCATCAGCGAGCATATCAAGAACCTGGAGGCAACCCTTGACTGCCGGCTTTTCGACCGGCTGGGCCGCTCGATCCTCCCGACCGGAGAGGCGGAGACCATCTATCCCAAGGTGCTCCAGCTGCTGGACGATTTTGCCGCGCTGGAGGAGGAGCTGTCCGCTGCCGCCGGCCGGATGAAGGGCGAGGTGGTCCTGGGCGCCAGTACCATCCCCGGCACCTATATCCTGCCCGCCCTGGCCGCGGCCTTTAAAAAAAAATACCCGGAGATGTCGTTCACCATTCTTATCGACGACTCGCGCCGGGTCACGGAAAAGGTGCTGGCCCATGAACTGCTGCTCGGTGTTGTCGGCGCCAGGGATAAAGCGGCCAGGCTCTCCTACCGGCCGCTGGCGGCCGACGAGCTGATCCTGGCCGCAGGGCCCGGCATGGTGGCCAGGCAGGAGATCAGCCTGGGTGAGTTGAAGAAGCTGCCCTTCCTGCTCCGGGAGCAGGGCTCGGGCACCCGGAAGTGCATGGAGGAGTTTCTCGTCTCCAGCGGGCTGGCGGTCGGTCAACTGAACACGGTGGCCACCCTGGGTTCCACTGCCTCGGTAAAGGAGGCGATGCGGGCCGGGTTGGGGGTGTCGATCCTCTCCCTGCTGGCGGTCCGGGAGGAGCTGAAAACCGGCAAACTGGTCCGGATCGAGGTGCGCGGCCTGGTCATGCGCCGTTCTTTCTACCTGGTCACCAGCACCCTCCGCACCCTGCCCCACCAGTACCGGGCCTTTGTCGACCACCTGCTTGAGTCCGCAGGGACGCACACCCTGTGATCGTAAGCGTTCACCAGCACCCCATCTTCGCACGATCAGGCCGGCTCACATAGGCATACTATGGATTCGCCGGCCTGCTTGCACGAATCCGTGGCCCTGGTAAATGCTTACCGGCCGGTGGTTTCCGTAAATCCGTAGCCCCTGGTGAACGGTTCCTGTGATCAGTTTATCTGAAAGTCGTGCCGGACGAAGCTCGCTGTCCGGGGAGATTTTCATAGTTGTCGGTCTCGCAACAACCCGCGAGACGGACGTGTGTCATGTTGTAACTTGTTGATTTTATTGGGTGGCATTTGAAGCATTTTGGATTGTTACGCGTCCATCATAGTTCGTTGTGGCTGCGGCCCTAAAATCATGGTTCAGCCATGCTGGTCAGTGTCTGTCCGGAAATCAAGGGCAGACACTGGTTACGCACGGACACCACCCATGGTTCGGGGACCGGAGACAAGCCGGTCCGGAGCCGTGCCAACGGCAAGGAGACGGGCACTATCTATCTGCGCGGTTTTCTCTTGCTTCGTTCGCGGAATACTATCTTGACCGGGCATTTGTCCAGGCCCAGGCCGGCGCGGAAGCGGTTGGTCAGGTAGCGCTGGTAGGAGAAATGCACGTCCTTGGGGCCGTTGGTGACAATGGCAAAGCAGGGCGGTTTTGTCTTGATCTGGGTGGTAAAATAAAACTTGAGCCGCCGGCCGCGGACCATGGGGGGCGGATGGGCATCAACGGCCTTTTGCAGCAGCAGATTGAGCCGGTTGGTGGGGAATTTTTGCTGGTACTGCTGAAACACCGCGTTGATGGCGGGAAAGAGCTGATTTACCCTGGCGCCGGTCAGGGCCGACAGGGTGATCACCGGGGCGAACTCGACAAAGGGGGTGGCCCGGGCCAGTTCGTCCAGGATCCGGCGCTGCTCCTTGCCGTCTCCCCTGACCAGATCCCACTTGTTCACCACCAGGATGCAGCCCCGGCCCTGTTCCTGGGTATAGCCGATCACCTTGGTGTCCTGGTCGGTGATCCCTTCCTCGGCATCGATCAGGATCAGGGCCACATCGCATCGCTCCATGCTGGCCAGGGCGCGGATAACGCTGAACTTTTCCAGTTTTTCCCGGACCTTGCCCTTGCGGCGGATGCCGGCGGTATCGATCAGCAGGTAGTTTTTTTTGCCCTTGCCGAGCAGGGTGTCAACCGCGTCCCGGGTGGTGCCGGGAATCTCCGAGACCAGCATCCGCTCCTGGCCCAGCAGCCGGTTGATCAATGACGACTTGCCCACGTTGGGCCGGCCGAAGCAGGCCAGCCGGATGGTCCCCTCCGGATAGAGCCGGCTGGTCGGGGCCGGCCTGAGGGCGCTGAGCAACGCATCCTGCAGGTCCCGGAGCCCGTAGCCGTGCTCAGCGGCCAGGGGCCATAGTTTTTCCACCCCCAGTTCGTAAAACTGGGGCAGCAGTTGCGCCTCCAGCTCGGGGCTGTCCACCTTGTTGACCAGATAATAGGTCGGCTTGTCGGTACGGCGGAGCAGGGCGGCGATCTCATGGTCCGCGGTGGTCAGCCCTTCCCGGCCGTCGAGAATAAAGAGAAGCACGTCGGCCTCGTTGATCGCCTGCATGGTCTGTTCTTGGATATGACCGGCCAGGGAGTCTTCCGCGCCGTCCGGATCGAGCCCCCCGGTATCGATCAGGATGAACTGCCGCTCGTCCCATACCACCCGGTCATAATGCCGGTCCCGGGTCACCCCGGGGGTCGGATCGACAATGGCCTGCCGGGAGCGGGTTATCCGGTTGAACAGGGTGGACTTGCCCACATTGGGACGGCCGATCAGGGCGACGATGGTACTGGCCTGGTCAGGGGCGGAGGATGACATGGGATATGAATATATAATTAAGAATTAAGAATGTAGAATTAAGAATCAAGAATCAAGAATATCGAACCGCGGAAGTATCAAGAGGTGACAAGACGTCTCTGTTCTTAATTTTACATTCGCGTTATCCCGCCGGCCGGCCCAACTGGGTCAGGCAGAAGGCGGACAGCTGACGCAGACAAGGATAGTCGGCCCCTGTTGTCATTGCAA
Organism: Desulfobacterales bacterium; assembly: GCA_021647905.1. Taxonomy (NCBI): domain Bacteria; kingdom Pseudomonadati; phylum Thermodesulfobacteriota; class Desulfobacteria; order Desulfobacterales; species Desulfobacterales bacterium. The sequence continues at coordinate 12,955 of JAKITW010000025.1, forward strand.
GTTGTTCGTACAGGGACTTTACCGCCGGTTTGAGATAGGGGCGGAAGAATTTTTTGTGTTTCTCCCGGCAAAGAAAGGCAAAGGCGCCGATGATCTGCAGGTTGCGTTGCAGGGCAAGCTGGGCATAGTCCCGGCGAAACCTTTGCCGGTCGATGTCCAGTCGCTCTTCGAGCAGGTCGAGATAGTATTCCCGCAGCCTTTTCTGCAGGAATCCGTCCAGGGCCACGTAGGGGTCCAGGAGCAGGGAGGCGAGATCATAGGGTAACGGTCCTAATCGTCCGCCCTGGAAGTCGATCACCCGGATCCGGTTGTCAAGGACCATCAGGTTGCGGGACTGGAAGTCGCGGTGCAGGAAAAAACCAGCCGGGCTGCCGGCGCCCCTGGCGGCAAGGCGCTGGAACTCCCTGTCAAGCCCCTTGGGCAGTTTCTTCAGTCCCAGGTCGTTTTTGCAGAATGCCTCAAGGAAATAGCCGGATTCCCGGGTGAGCATCAATTCCTTGTCATAGCGCACCGTGTCCCAGCACCAGCCGGGATCGAACCCCTGACAGCCGCTGAGCTGCATATGGACAAGCACCTCAATGGCCTGTCGATAAAGCGCCAGCCGTTCTTCGGGCGAGGCCAGGGCCGCGGCATCCTGGAGCAGGACGGTGCCGAGGTCCTCGCAGAGCAGGGCCCCTGACCCGGGGTCAAATGCAAGGATCTCCGGCACTGGTACACCGCGTTGGAACAGGTGGATGCCGATCCGGTGAGCGGCCCGGGCCTCGGCCATGCTTTTTTCATCCGGTCCGGGCAGAATTGCAACCAGAGTGGCGCCGTCCCGGAAGGTCAGGCGAAAGAAATGCCGGTCCGAGCCGTCGCCGGCCATGGGTTGCACGGCGCAACAATCATCCGTTGTCCGGTCCATCTGCAACAGGCAGGTTATTACGGCTTCGGGCAGGTCAGGGGGTTCCAGCTGTTCAAGGTGCATGGGGTGCGTCGGGCTGGGAGCATCGGCGGTTACAGACAGTATTGTCCGGCCAACCGGTTGCTGCTCTTGGTTTCAAATCTGGGACAAGGTCCGACCTTTTACAGTATTTCGCGATTACTGTCAAGCCTCCGGGGGGACGGCCGGTAAAGCCGCATCGGGGATGATCGCCTTGGCAAGCACCATGTTGGCTGGAACATTTCCGTTCTCCCAGACCACACATCCGCTCAGTTCGGCATTGGCACCGATCCGGGCGTTTGCGCCGATAAAAACCCAGTTGCGCAGCCTTACCCCCGGGCCCAGGTCAACGCCCGGGGCGCAGTGGAGCGGGCCCTGGGCAACGATTCCGGCAAGCTCGGCACAGGCCGGGATATTTCCCTTTAACAGGCCGCGGTTAAGGGCCAGGTAATCGGGTATGGTGCCGATGTCGGTCCAGAAGTGGCCGCTTACCACCTCGGCCCGGATTGTGGTCCCGGATTTCAGAATATCCCGGTACCGGTCGATGATATCGGCGAAACCGGTTGCCGGGATCGGCCGGAGAAGCTCGGGGTTGAGAACATGGATCCCGGTAAATGCCAGCCGGCGCATGTTGCCGGCAACCCCTGTGTCCGGCCGGGCAAAACCATGGACATTCCCCTGGCGCACCAGCACCGAGTTGAACCGGGGAAAGTCGTGGAGCACCATGGTCACCTCGGCGCCGCTTTGGCAGTGACGCCGGTAAATATCGCCCAGGTCAAGATCATGATAAATATCACCGTTCACCACCAGCAGCGGCTCCGGGCCGAGACGGGCAAGGGCCAGCCGCAGGCCGCCGCCGATGCCGAGAATTTTTTCTTCTTCCTGGAGAACGATGCCGGCCCGGCCCGTAACCGCGGCCCGGATCTGTTCCTTGAGATGATGGGCATTGACCAGGATGGTGGCGGCGCCGGCCCGGCGCAGGGCGCCGATGGTCAGATCAAGCAGGGGAATGCCCAGTATCGGCAGCAGGGGCTTGGGCCTGAGCAGGGTATAGGGGCGCAGCCTGGTCCCGAGACCGGCCGCCGGAATCATCGCCTGCATATGCGGTTAACCGTTTGAATCGTTTCAAGCTGACCGGTCATCGGGTGTATCGTGACCAGCACTGTTTCAGCGGGCCAGTGCTTGGCCCAGGAGTTTCAACTCGTCGAAGTAGCGGCCCACCTCCTCGGGCCGGTGGGCATCGGAGCCGGCGGTGAGCGGGATGGATCGTTTGACCACCTCCCTGAGCAGGGCCACGGACGGGAAGGGCTCGTTTCTGATCGGATAGCCGGAGGTGTTCACCTCCACGGCCATTTTCTTTGCGGCAACCGCGTCCAGGAGTTCACCGATCAGTGGTTGATGCTCGTCGGTAAAGGAAACGCCGGGCACATAGCGGAGCATGGCGTCGAAATGACAGAGCACCGTGCCCGGCAACTCCAGAACCGCCTGGCGCAGGGTGCGGAGATAGGCGCTGATCACGGCTTCGGGACCCGCGGCCCGCAGGGCCTTGATATTGCTCTGCTGGTGGCTCACCAGGTTGAGATGGCGGCCCCGGGCCTGGAGGAAGTGGTAGGAGATGCCGATCCGGTCCCAGGGATGGGCAGCCAGCCGGTCCCGGATCCTTGCCCCGCAGCGGGGGTTGTAGCCCACCTCCACCCCGAGGCCGATCTCGATCCGGTGCCGGTATTTTTTCTGCAGCCGTTCCCCCTCCTGGAAGTATCCGTCAAAATCCCGGTCCGTGAGCCAGGTGGTCTCAAAATAGCTGATCCCTTCCTCCAGGTGTTCGAGAAAGATGATCCGGGCCAGCCCCCTGGCCACGGCGGATTGCACGTACTCCTCCATCGTGCCCCGGGCGTGGTGGCAGAGGCGGGTGTGGACATGGCCGTCAACGCTGGTATCGATCAACATCTGGATTATCAGGTTAAGAGGTTTACGGTTTAACGGGGCGCAACCAATCCGGTAGATCCTTACTACTGTGTTACCCGGATAGTTGCAAGATCGGCGATGCCCCTGGTCCTGTTTTTTTATGGGTGAATATTGCAATTAGGTTGGACCATGATTAGGGTGCCATGGTACAAAACAGCGGCCCGGCGTTTTTAACCGATGAAAGGCAATCAAGGCAAACAAGAAAGGACAAGGATAATGAGTAAAGCCAGCAACCACGGCAGGGAGAAGACCCTTTTCGGCACAGAGACCAACCCCAGCAAGGTCCTGCCGAGCAAATATACCCTGAAAGACAAGATCAAGTTTCGTTGTCATCCCGGTGTTCCCTGTTTCACCCAGTGCTGCCGGAATATCAAAATCGTGCTCACCCCATACGACATCCTCATGCTCCGCCGCCGGCTGAACATGGATGCCGCCGAATTTATCCATACCTATGCCGAGCCCACCTATCTGCAGAAGACTGATTTCCCCGGGGTGATCATTAAAATGAACGAGCAGGGGATCTGTCCGTTTCTCGAATCCGAGACCAGGGGCTGCAGCGTCTACACCGACCGGCCCACGGCCTGCCGCTACTACCCGGTGGGGATGGCCAACTTCCACGAGGGCACCCAGGATGAGCAGGAAGAGGAGCAGTTCTACTTCATCGTCAAGGAGGACCATTGCCAGGGGTTTGCAGAGGACCGGACCTGGACCATCCGCGACTGGCGGGAGGACCAGGGGGTTGACTTGAGAGACAAGATGAACAAGGGCTGGATGGAGATTGTCATGCGGCGCAAGTCATTCGGCTTTCAGGCGACCTTGAGCGAGCAGGCCAAGCGGATGTTCTTCATGGCCAGCACTGATATCGACCAGTTGCGCAAGTTCATCTTCGAGACCTCGTTTCTTGACAACTACGAGGTGGACCGGGAGACCCTGGATACGATCAGGGAAGATGACGTGGAACTGATCCTCTGGTCCTACAAGCTGCTCGCCTCCATGCTTTTCGGCACCAATGATGTCAAGGTCAAGGAGGAGAAACTCAAGGCCAAGGTCGAGGAGCTGAAAAGGAGTCACGAGGAAAAGGGCCGGGCCATGGAGGAGAAGGCCGAGGCCGAGTGGCGGGATCTCAGGCAGGAATTTGAAAGGAAACAGGCGGCCAAGGGCAAGTAAACCCGGATTGCGGGCAAATAAAAAAACGGGTGGCGGAATTTCCGCCACCCGTTTTTTTTGTTTGGGATCAGTTTAACCGACCAATTGAAATTAATCCTGGCCCGGCTCCAGGGCCTTGGCCCGGCCTTCCAGGAACTTCCAACCCTTTTCCACGTCCTTCTGCACCAGGGCCATCAACTCGTCGACCATTGCCGGGTTGGTCATCTTCAGGGCCCGGTAGCGGTTCTCGTTCAAGGCATACTCGGCAAAGGGAATCGACGGCGCCTTGGAATCGATGTGGAGCGGGTTCTTGTCCGTCTCTTCCAGTTCGGGATTGTAGCGGTAAAGGGGCCAGTGTCCGCATTTAACCGCCAGCTTCTGCTGCTCCAGGCCCTTGGCCAGGTTGAGGCCGTGGTTGATGCAGTGGGCATAGGCGATGATCAGCGACGGTCCGTCATAGGCCTCGGCCTCGGCAAAGGCCCGGGCCACCTGGCCGGGATTGGCGCCCATGCTCACCTTGGCCACATAGACATTGCCGTAGGTGGAAAAGATCATGCCGATATCCTTTTTCGGCATCCGCTTGCCGCCAGCGGCAAACTGGGCCGTGGCCGCGCGCGGGGTCGACTTGGACATCTGGCCGCCGGTGTTGGAGTAGACCTCGGTGTCCAGGATCAGGACATTGACGTTCTCGCCCGAGGCAAGCACATGGTCCAGGCCGCCGTAGCCGATATCGTAGGCCCAGCCGTCGCCGCCGATGATCCAGACCGATTTCTTGACCAGGTAATCAGCCACCGGCAGCAGCCGTTTGGCAATGACATTGTCGCTGCCTTTGAGCTTGGCTTTCAGCTTGGCCACCCGGTCGCGCTGGGCCTCGATCTCCTGCTGGCTCTTCTGCGGGGCGGAAATCAGGTCGCCTGCCATCTTCCTGGTGATCAGCTTGGCTGCCACCGCCTGGTCGAGCAACTCCACTGCCTGGGCGCTCAGTTTGTTCACCGAGGCGCGCATCCCGAGACCGAACTCGGCATTGTCCTCAAACAGCGAGTTGGCCCAGGCCGGGCCCCGTCCGTCGCCCCGCTTGCAGTAGGGGGTGGTGGGCAGGTTGCCGCTGTAGATCGAGGAGCAGCCGGTGGCATTGGCCACCAGCATCCGGTCGCCGAACATCTGGCTGGCCAGCTTGATATAGGGGGTCTCGCCGCAGCCGGCGCAGGCCCCGGAGAACTCGAACAGCGGTCGCAGCAGCTGGCTGCCCTTGACCGTGGCCGGGTTGATCTCGGTGGGATCGATCTCCGGCAGATTGAGGAAGTATTTTACGTTTCTGGCCTCGACCTTGCCGAGGGCCTCGGTATTGGCAACCATCTGCAGGGCCTTTTTCTTGGCCGGGCAGGTGTTGAGGCACAGGGTGCAGCCGCAGCAGTCCTCGGTAAAGACCTGGATGGTCGCCTGGCGGCCGCTGAACTTCTTGCCCACCGCCTTGACGCTCTTGAACGACCTGGGCGCCCGCTTCAGATCACTGTCCTTGACGATCTTCAGCCGGATGGCGGCATGGGGGCAGACCATGGAACATTGACCGCACTGGATGCAGTTCTCCGGCAGCCATTCGGGCACGGAAACCGCGATATTGCGTTTTTCGTACTGGGTGGTGGCAGTGGGCCAGGTGCCGTCGTCCGGCATCTGGGAGACCTTGATCTCCTCGCCCTTGCCCTCGATCATCTTGGCAGTGACCTGCTTGACAAAGTCCGGGGCGTCCTCGGGGACCACCGGCGGCATCTGGTGACCGCTGATCCTGGCAGGCACCTTGACCGCGACGATATTGCTCACCGCGCCGTCCACCGCGTCGTAGTTCATCTGCACGACCTTGTCACCCTTCTTGCCATAGGTCTTCTTGATCGCGTCCTTGATCGCCTTGATCGCCTCGGCCTTGGTCAGGATGCCGGAGATCAGGAAGAAGGCGGTCTGCATGATCATATTGATCCGGGCGCCGAGACCCAGGGCCTGGCCCAGGCTGATGGCGTCGATGATGTAGAACTTGGCCTTCTTGTCGATCAACTGCTGCTGGACCTTGGCGGGCAGGTGTTTCCAGATCTGCTTCTTGTCAAAGGTGGTGGTCAGGAGGAAGGTGCCGTTGTCCTCCAGGTTGGCCAGCATGTCATACTTGTCCAGGAAGGAGAAGTTGTGGCAGGCGATGAAGTTGGCCTTGTTGATCAGGTAGGGCGCCACCACCGGGTTCTTGCCGAAGCGGAGATGGCTGGTGGTGATCGAGCCGGACTTCTTGGAGTCGTAGACAAAATAGCCCTGGGCGTTGTTATCGGTCTCTGTGCCGATAATCTTGATGGTGTTCTTGTTGGCGCCCACGGTGCCGTCCGAGCCCAGGCCGTAGAACATGGCCCGGTAGACCTCGTCGCCCTCGATACTGAAGGATTTGTCATAGTCCAGGCTGGTAAAGGCCACATCGTCGGCAGGTCCGACACAGAAATGGTTCTTCGGGGCCCAGGCGGTCATGTTGTCGAACACCGCCTTGACCATGGCCGGGGTGAACTCGGCCGAGCCGAGGCCGTAGCGGCCGCTCAGGATGATCGGCTGGCCGGCCGTCCGGTTGGCCTCGGCCGTCTCGCCGACCGCGGCGCGGACGTCGAGATACAGGGGGTCGCCGGTGGAACCCGGCTCCTTGGTGCGGTCGAGCACGGTGATCCGCTTGACCGAGGCCGGCATGGCGTTGACCATGGCCCTGGTATCAAAGGGCCGGAACAGACGGACGATGACCAGGCCGATCTTCCTGCCCTGGGAGGCCAGATAATCGACAGTGGCGGCAACGGTCTCGCAGCCGGAGCCCATCATCACCACGATATCCTCGGCATCAGGCGCGCCGTGGTAGTCAAACAGGTGATACTGCCGGCCGGTGAGTTCGGCGAACCGGTCCATGGTCTCCTGGATGATGCCGGGTACGGCGTTGTAGTACTTGTTCACCGTTTCCCGGCCGATAAAGTAGACGTCCGGGTTCTGGGCCGTACCGCGGATGGTCGGCCGGTCCGGGGTCAGGGCCCGTTGACGGTGGGCCGCGATCAGCTCCTCGTCAATGATCGCCGCCATGTCCTCATTGGTGAGTTGCTCGATCTTCTGGATCTCGTGGGAGGTCCGGAAGCCGTCAAAGAAATGGAGAAAGGGGATGCGGGATTTGAGCGAGGCCTGGGTGGAGATCAGGGCCATGTCCTGGCACTCCTGGACGTTCCGGGAACAGAGCATGCCCCAGCCGGTCTGGCGGACCGCCATCACGTCGCTGTGATCGCCGAAGATCGACAGTCCCTGGCAGGCAATCGACCGGGCGGTGATATGGAACACGGTCGGGGTCAGCTCGCCGGCGATTTTGTACATATTGGGGAGCATCAGCAGCAGGCCCTGGGAGGCGGTGAAGGTGGTGCATAAAACACCGGTTGCCAGGGAGCCGTGCAACGACCCGGCCACCCCGCCTTCGGACTGCATCTGGGTGACCACCGGCACCGAGCCCCAGATGTTCTTCTGACCGGCAGCGGCCTTGACATCGGACTCGGCCGCCATCGGGGTGGAGGGGGTGATCGGGTAAATGGTGATGACTTCGCTGGTTGCGTAGGCCACATGGGTACAGGCCTGGTTACCGTCAATGGTTACCATCTTACGGGACATGGACGTTCTCCTTAAAGGCTGAAGTTATCAAGATGTGTTTTTCCGCGGCAGGTTGGTCAAATCGTCTTGGCCGTGGAAAAGTATTGTGAAATTTTCTTCTAAATCCTCGTGCAGGGCGGCAAGATCCGCCACCTTGCTGATATCGATCCGGATCGAGACCTTCTTTTTTCCGGCACCACTGTCATAGGAGGTCTGGACGCTGACTATCCGGGCCTTGTGGTCGCGCATGATGGTGATGCCGGCGGTGACCGCGCCGGGCGAGTCGGGCAGTTCCAGGACATAGTTATAGGTGCCGTCCTTGATCCCGGAGCTGTTCAGGAAGCCGAGAATGACATCGGTTTCGCTTAAAATGCCGGCAAGATGCCTGGCCTCATCCACCACCAGGATACCGGAGATCTTGTTCTCAAGCATGACAATGGCCGCTTTTTCCAGGGATTCGTCCCCCTGCATGCAGATCGGGTCCGCGGTCATCACATCCTTGACCTTCATCTCGGAGAGCAGATAGTACATCTCGTGGATATCCAGGGAATTGGTCTTGGAGGGCGAGGCATCCTTCAGATCCCGGTCGGTGATGATACCGACCAGCTTGCCGTGACTGAGTACGGGAAGGCGGCGGACGCTGTTCTCTTTCATTATCCGGGAGGCGCGCATGACCGAGGTGTTTTCGTCCACTGTCAGGATATCCTTTGCCATCCAGTCTTTGATCAGCATGGTGGTTCTCCTTCTCGGCGAGAATGGGAAAAATTCATATTATAAACAACAGGGGTCATTAACGGTAAAAAAAATTACTGAGTTTATAAAATATTCCCGGCAAACACGCAAGGTTTTGTGGACAAAGGCTGCAAGAAGGGCGGAAAAATTTGGTCGCGGTCTTGTTCTCCGGGCTTCCGTCGGCCGGGCCGGCATGGTATGCTAACGGCTTTTTAGCCTCCTCCGGCAGTGGTGTTGGCGGGGCATGACCCTTTTTGAACAAAAAACGAGCATAAAAAATGTTTCCAGGCCCGGTTGGCGAAAGATCACTGGCAGCACTTTTCGCCGCGCTCGACAATGAGGAGCGGTTCGCCCTGTTCGAAACCACCCGGATCTCCGGGCCGGAACACCGGACCCTGCTTTTTCGCCGGCCGGTGGACTGTCTGACCTGCCGGTCGGGCGACGATGTAAGGGAATTTTTTACCCGGGCCGAGGAAATGCTGGCCCAGGGATATTATCTGGCCGGCTGGTTTGCCTACGAATTCGGCTATCTTCTGGAGCCGGCCCTGGCCGCGGCGGCCTGGGATCATGGTGACGGTGACCGGGTCCTGGCGGAACTGGGCGTCTATAACGGCCCCCATGTCCTTGATAATGTCAGCGGGGAATTCTCCGGCGCCGGCCCCTGGCCCGCCACGGAACCGGATTTGACCGCGGATTGTTCCTTTAGCGTGACCAACCTGGGGCCGACCCAGGAGCAGCAGACCTACCTTGAACGGATCCGGACGATCAAGGAGTATATTGCTGCCGGTGATACCTACCAGGTCAACTATACCATTAAACTCTGTTTTGATTTCGCCGGCTCGGCAGCAGCCCTGTACCGCAGCCTGCGCCGCAACCAGAGCGTGTCCTATGGGGCATATCTCAAAGGGGGCGAGCAGCGGATCCTCTCCTTTTCGCCGGAACTCTTTTTTCGCAAGCAGGGCGGCACGCTGACCGTGCGGCCGATGAAGGGCACGGTCCGCCGGGGCCGGACCATTGACGAGGATGCGGAGATGAGGCGGTTCCTGCGCGAGGACATCAAGAACCGGAGCGAGAACGTGATGATCGTTGACCTGTTGCGCAACGATCTCGGCCGTCTGAGCCCGGTAGGCGGCGGCAACGGGGTGCGGGTGCGCTCGCTCTTTGAGGTGGAGACCTACGAGACCCTGCACCAGATGACCTCCACGGTGGAGGCAACGGTGGCGCCGGAGCTTCCGCTCAAGCAGATGTTTGAGGCGCTTTTCCCCTGCGGCTCGGTCACCGGCGCCCCCAAGATCCGCACCATGGAGATCATCCGCGAACTGGAAAGCGGACCCCGGGGGGTCTATACCGGGGCTGTTGGTTATATTACCCCGGACCGGGACGCGGTGTTCAACGTACCGATCCGTACCCTGGTGATCAACGGTTCCCAGGGGGAGATGGGCATCGGCTCCGGCATTGTCTGGGATTCCGACCCGCCCCGGGAGTGGGAGGAATGTTGTCTCAAGGGTGATTTCCTGACCAGGCCGTTACCGGAGTTCCAGTTGATCGAGACCCTGCTCTGGCGGCCCGGGTCCGGGTACTGGCTGCTGGATCTCCACCTGGAGCGGTTGACCGCCTCGGCCGAATACCTTGGTTTTTATCTGGAGCTGGAAAAGGTCTGTAAAGAGCTGCAAGGGGCGGCTGAAGGGTTTGTCAACCAGGGGGCCGGCCGCCAGCGGGTCCGGCTGACCCTGGCCAAGGACGGCGGGGTAACGATTACCAGCAGCCGATTGACCCCGGCCAACGCAGAGCCGCTGGCAGGCGGCGATCTGCCCCGGGTCTGTTTTTCGGAAGAACCGGTGCACTCCACCTCTCCCTATCTCTATCACAAGACCACCCGGCGTGGGTTTTATGAACAGGAACTGAAAAAGGCGATAGCAGCAGGCTGTTTTGAGGTGCTGTTCGTCAACCAGCGCGACCAGGTCACCGAGGGCAGCTTTACCAACCTGTTTATTGAAAAGGATGGGTTTTTCTTAACGCCACCGGTCTCTGCCGGACTCCTGAACGGGGTGTTCCGCCGTCATTTCCTTGCTGACAAGCCGGAAAAGGTCCGGGAGGCAATCCTCTATCGCCAGGACCTGGAGCAGGCCGATGCGATCTATGTGGCCAATTCGGTGCGCGGCCTGGTCAGGGTGGTTTTAAATCATAAATGCAGAATGCAGAATGAAGAATCATGAACCGCAGAAGTGGAAATAACAAACATTTCCAATCCACTTCCGTCCTCTGTCTTCCGTCCTCTGTCCTCCGCTTGCCCGCCGTAGCCTTGGCGAAGGCGGGTCCTCCGCCCCTCTAACCCAGCCGGATCTCCAGCGGGATGGCGTGCAGATCCCGGCTCCTGGCGCGGGTGTGGCCCAGGCTCCATTGGGTACAGCTCTGCTCGCCGGCCAGGCGGGCGCAGATCTGTTCGACCACCCCTTTTATATTGATCAGCGGGTGGCGGGCAAAGACATCGGGCAGGCCGTAGGTGAGGTTGCAGGCCAGACATTTGCCGGGCCGCTCCCTGAGTTGGAGTTCGAAGCGGAGCAGATTATTGTCATGGTCGTGACCGAGATAGGCCAGGGCTATGTCATAGGACCCTTCGTTAACGTCGCCGTACAGGGCCTCGAAAAAACGGTCGGCCCGGTCGGCCGGCATGAGCTCTTGTAATATCTCTTCTGGAAACAGGTTGCCAAAGGGGTCGGAGTTACTCATTGTATATCCTCTGCAAAAATGGTGAAAATAGAAAAAATCCTCCTGCGTTTGAAGTGGAAAGATTTCTTCCAGAGGGGGCATTATTACCCGGAACAGGGCAGGAGGTCAATGGTTCGCGGGGTCCGGCCCCGGGGGGCCGCCTCGTTGCACAGGGGTTATCCTCTGTGGTATGGTGGCGGCCATGCAACAGAATCTTTTCCCAGGGGAACTCCCGCACACCCCGGTCACCGCAGAGCGAAAGGCCTGCCGGGTGGTCAGCCGGGCAGTGCTTAACGAGGCCCAGTATCAGGCGGTGACCAGCCCGGGCGGCCCGGTTCTGGTCATTGCCGGGGCTGGCAGCGGCAAGACCCGCACCCTGGTCTATCGGGTGGCCCACCTCCTGGAACAGGGGGTGGAGCCGGAGCGGATCCTGCTGTTGACCTTTACCCGCAAGTCGGCCCAGGAGATGCTTTCCCGGGCCAGCCTGCTCCTGGACAGTTCCTGTCAACGGGTTATCGGCGGCACCTTTCACGCCGTGGCCGGGATGCTGCTCAGACGCTACGGCTATCACCTCGGCTATCCGGCCAACTTCACCATCATCGACCGGGCCGATGCCGAGGGGATCATCAATATTCTTAAGTCGTCGCTGGCCTTGAGCGGGGCTGGCAAGCGCTTTCCCTTCAAGCGGATCATCGTCAACCTGATCAGCAAATCGGTGAACACGTCCATGAACCTGGACGACCTGATCTATGACGAGTATTCCCACCTGGACGAGTTTGTCGAGGATATTCTCCGGCTCCGCAAGCATTACCAGGACTTTAAGCTGGAACACGGGCTGATGGACTACGACGATCTGCTGGTCAACTGGCAACGGATACTGAAGGATATTCCCGGGGTGCGCGAGGAGATTGCCGGCCGTTATGATCATATCCTGGTGGACGAGTACCAGGATACCAACTCCATCCAGGCCGAGATAGTCCTTTGCCTTGGCCGGGACCACACCAACGTGATGGCGGTGGGGGACGATTCCCAGTCCATCTATAGTTTTCGCGGCGCTGATTTCAACAACATCATGGGATTCCCCCGGCTTTTCCCGGGCACCAGGGTGATCACCCTGGAGGAGAACTACCGGAGCACCCAGCAGATCCTTGACCTGACCAACGCGGTTATCTCCCGGGCGGAGCGGAAATATACCAAGGCCCTGTTCTCCCGGATCAAGGGCGGAAACCGGCCGGTGGTCTTCGCGGCCCGGGACGCGGCCGAGGAGGCCGGCTTCGTGGTCCGCGAGATCCTGGCCCTGCAGGAGCAGGGCGTGGCCATGAACGAGATTGCCGTGCTTTTCCGCTCCGGTTTCCATTCCTATAAGCTGGAGATTGAACTGACCGCCCATCGGATCGGTTTTGAGAAGCGGGGCGGGCTCAAACTCACCGAGTCGGCCCATATAAAGGATATGCTCTCTTTTTTCCGGGTGCTGGCAAATCCGCGGGACCATCTTTCCTGGAACCGGCTCCTGCTGCTCATCGAAAAGATCGGCCCCCGCACCGCCCGGAAGATCCTGGCGGTCATGAAGAGATCCGACGAGCCGGTTGCCGCACTGAGCACCTATCCGGCCCAGGGCAAGGGCCGGGAGGGGCTGCTGGCCCTGGCCGGGCTGTTTATCGACCTGCTCGGCCCGGAGTTGACCCCTGCTGCCCGGTTTGACCTGGTTTTTGACTATTACCGGCCGATTTTCGAGCGGGTCTACCAGGACGATTATCCCCGGCGCAGCAAGGATATCGATCAGCTTAAGACCATTGTCAGCGAATATGAGGATCTTGAGGCCCTGGTGGCCGATACTGCCCTGGACCCGCCGGAGCCGGCCGGGGGTGCCTTGTCGGGACCGGATTGTCTGGTGCTGTCCACGGTCCATTCCGCCAAGGGGCTGGAATGGGACACGGTGTTTATCATCAACCTTGCCGAGGGCCAGTTTCCCAGCAGCCGGGTCATGCCCGGGCCTCAGCTCGAGGAGGAACGGCGGTTGCTCTATGTGGCCGCCACCCGGGCCAAGCAGCGGCTGTTCTGCTCCTATCCGCGGCAGGTGATGTCGCCGGACCGCAAATTCTCCATGGCCACCCTGACCCGGTTTCTGGCCGAACTGGACGGCGGTCTGTTCAGTTCCCGGACCAGCGCGGCTCCGGGCCTTGCCACTGCCGGTCCGGGCCAGGGCATCTACCGGCCGCGGACCGCCGCGCCGCCGTCAAGGCCCGGCTCCAAGCTCACCATGGACCAACTTGTGGCCGGCACCCGGGTGCGTCATCCCTTTTTCGGTCCGGGCCGGGTGGAAACGGTGATCGGCAGCCGCAGCGTAAACGTACTCTTCGACCGGCACGGGCAGAAGACCCTGCATCTGGATTACGCCAGACTGGAACTGATAAAATAAGGGTTTGAGCGTTCAAACCGTTGAACCGTTCAAATATGATGAACTCGTAACAACCCGAAAGGCTTCAAATGCCACCCAATAAAATCAACAAGTTACAAGACGAATCACGTCCGTCGAGCGGGTTGTTGCGAGACCGACAAATATTATTACCATGAACTACAAAGAAGCCTGGAGCTTTCTCGACGATCTCCAGTTTTTCAAAATCAAGCTGGGCCTGGACAGCATGACCATGTTCCTGTCCGAACTGGGCAATCCCCAGGATAGTTTAAACTTCGTCCATGTGGCCGGTACCAACGGCAAGGGCTCGGTGGCCGCGGTGATGCTCGGCATCCTGGCCCGGGGCGGGTACAGGGTGGGACTGTATACCTCTCCCCATCTGACCTCGGTGCGGGAGCGTTTCCGGATCAACGACACCTATATCAGCGAGCCGGAGTTCGCCCTCCATGCCACCCGGATCCGTGGGATACTGGATGGCCGGCAGATCACCTATTTCGAGTTCACCACTGCCCTGGCCCTGCTCTGGTTCGCCGGCCGCAAGGTGGACCTGGCGATCATGGAAGTGGGCCTGGGCGGCCGTCTGGACGCCACCAACGTGATCAGCCCGCTGGTCAGCCTGATCACCAACGTATCCATGGATCACCAGGCCTATCTCGGCAACAGCCTGACCGAGGTGGCCCGTGAAAAGGCCGGGATCATCAAGCCCGGGGTACCAGTGGTTTCGGCGGTCGGGCTCAACGGCAAACCCGAGCCCTTGGCGGTGGTGGCACAAACCTGCCAACAACGGGGGGCGCCGCTCTTTTTACTGGACCGGGATTTTCTGATAGAACCGGAAGAGGACGGGGTCTGGACCTATTGGGGCATGCGGCGCCGGGGCTGCTGTCAACTGCGGGAGAAGATGACCGGGCTGGTCTGCGGGCTCAAGGGCAGTCACCAGCGGAATAATTGCGCTCTGGCCCTGGCCTGCCTGGAATTATTACAGGACCGCGGTTTTGTTGTTGACGAGACGGCGATCCGCTCCGGCCTGAAGGAGGCCCGCTGGCCGGGCCGGCTCGAGTATTTTATCCTGGATCGTAACCGCGGCACCCCGGTTGCCGGGCCAGGGGCGGACACGGTTGGTTTTCTCCTGGACGGGGCCCATAACCCGGCCGGCGGCGCGAGCCTGAGGGCCGCCCTGGCCGATGATTTTGTCTATCAGAAGCTGATCCTGGTCTGGGGCGCGATGGCGGACAAGGATATCAGGGCAACCCTTTCGTTGGTGGCGCCCCTGGCCGAGCGGATCATTCTGACCTGTCCGCAGGGCGAACGCTCGGCCGGGCCGGACCGATTGGCAGCGGCCCTGCCGGAAAAAGAGAAGGAGCGGGCCGAAGGCATTGCTTCGGTGGCTGCGGCCCTGGACCGGGCCCAGGCCCTGGCCGGGCCCGGCGATCTGGTATGCGTGGCCGGTTCGCTCTATCTCATCGGCGAGGCCCGGGGGTTGCTCCTGGGGGAGATCATTGCCGAGGCCGGGGAAGGAAAATGAGCATGGATTATTTCGGGTTCGACGGGGTTGACGACGCGACCCTGCGCCGGGAACGGGCCAAGGCCCGGGAGTTGCGGAAGAGTCGCTGGTGGAAGCGGAAGCTCGCCCAGGGGGTCTGCTATTACTGCGGCCGCAAGGAAAAGGGTTCCGGCCTGACCATGGACCACCTCGTGCCCCTGGCCCGGGGCGGGCGCAGCACCAGGGACAACATCGTCTGCGCCTGTAAGAGGTGCAACACCAGGAAAAGGTCTCTCCTGCCCATGGAATGGGAGGAGCAGGTGGCCCGGGACAGGAAAATGGGCTTTACGAAGTAAGCGATCAGTGGTATAAGTCTCGACGAATTTTTGTAACCGTTCAGCAGCGCCGGATCCGGGATCTCGCCAACCCGCTTATCTCTGAACGGTTACAGGTCCCGGGGACCTGCATCTTTTGTGTCCCTGGTGTACGGCTACGAGTTTTTCGGTGCGGGCGGGTAGCTCAGCTGGATAGAGTGTTGGCCTCCGAAGCCAAAAGTCGCGGGTTCGAATCCCGCCTCGCCCACCACGAAAACCTCATCGAACAAGCTGAATCGTCGGTCTCGTAAAAACACCCGAGACGGACGTGGCTTATGCTGTAACTTCTTGATTTCACTACATAGACATTTGAAACGTTTGGGGCCTTTACGAGTTCATCTGAACAGAAGATTGCTTTCTCGGTCAGCAAAATACCCTGATCGCGCCAAGGCCTCTTCCCGTTTCCCGGGGAAAAGGCCTTTTTTGGTCCGTCAATCCTGTTATTCGTAATTGTTTGAGTTTTTCGGGTCATGCCCAAGGAGTGAAATCGGTAATGGATGAAAACAAACAGGCGCCATCATATGGCTGGGAGAGTGGAAAGCCCGTTTCTCTGCTGGCCAGATTGAAGCAGGACCTGAAACGTGCCATGCTGAACAAGGATGCTGCCGGCCGCGACGCGATCCGGCAGATCATGGGCGAGTTTCCCAGGCTGACCGTGCCGATTGTTCTGGAGAGCGGCAAGAAGACCACCCGCTGCAAGGGCGCGGATGAGATCAGCGATGATGATATCATCGGCATAATCAGGGGACTGGTGAAGTCGGAAAAAACGGTTCTGGAGATCAGGGGCCGGGATTCTTCCCCCTATCTTGAGATCCTGGAGGCCTATCTGCCGCGGATGGCGACCCGGGAAGAGATCAAGGCCTGGATCGAGGCAAATGTGGATGTAACCCAGTTCAAGAACGTTATGCAGGCCATGGGACCGGTTATGAAGCATTTCGGCAGGCAGGCCGACGGCCGCCTGGTCAAGGAGGTACTGCGGGATATGGCTAGCTGACGGATTGAGCAGAGAAGAGAGAGTCGAGCCCGCACCCCTGGGAAGAGATGAGAAGGGGACTGGTGGAGCGCAGACCCGACTCGGAGGAGAGAGAATGGAAGGGTGGCAATCCGGATGATGACCGGTGATCGCTTATATTTGGATGAAGCCGGCCCTTCCATTAATGATAATTATTATTCATTGGCAGCTGGTTGTCAAGTAGAGCCGGCTGGTTATCAGGATAAGGAGCAGGGGATAAAATGAAGATAGGCAGAAACGATATGTGTCCCTGCGGCAGCGGGAAAAAGTTCAAGCGGTGCTGTATCAATAAGCAGGTTGCCCGGGACCCCGGCCCGGCCCGGGCCGGGAGTGCCGCTCCGCCCAGTCTCCGGGGCGAGGTCGACAAGATTCAGCAGGCAGCCGGGAGCAAGGAGACAATGCTCAGGGAACTCGGGGTTTTTATCCTCTTCTCCACCACCGAGGGTGATGCCTGGCTTCTTGAGGTCAGCGCCGCGGACGCGGTTCAGGTGGCGGCCGGCGGCAAACGGATCGAGGTGGATATTGAGGAAAACCCGGAAACCATTGCCGTCAACTGGACCCACACCTTTACATTCCGCAAAAAGCGGTTTGTGGTGACCAGCTACAAGGACCAGAACGAGACCGTCTGCCCAACGTATCCCTCCCATACCATTTCCGCGGCGGCCAACCGGGTCAGGCGCCGGATTTCACCCGATCTGCTCGACAACCTGTATCGGGACGAGCAGTAGCTGCCGACCGGCAGGGTGCGGATTCATCAATTCTCTTTTAAAATCCGTGTGTTCTGTGATTATTCCTGTGAAAAAACGAGATGCCAGACAATGAGCGCACCAGGAACCGGGATCAGCGGCTGGCGGGTTCTTCCCGCACTTATGGTGATGGCGGGGATTTTTTTTCTGTCCCATCTCCCGGGCAAGGAGTTACCGCTGCCGCCGGTGTTCGGTATCGACAAACTGCTCCATGCCGGGGTCTATGCTGTTCTGGCCTGGACGATCTTTTTTGCCCTGCATCCCCACCAGGGGGGCGGCCGTCCCTCCTGGCGTCTCTGCCTGCTCGTTGTGGCGCTGACCGTGTTATACGGGATCAGTGACGAGTTCCACCAATCCTTTGTCCCGGGCCGGTTCCCGAGCGGCTGGGACGTCGTGGCCGATGGTGCCGGCGGCTTGCTGGCGGCCTGGCTCTGGTTGTCAGGAGACAGGAGACAGGAGACAGGAGACAGGAGACAGAGGACAGATGACAGATGACAGAAGACAGAGGACAGGAGACAGAGGACAGGAGACAGAGGACAGGAGACAGAAGACGAGAGACGAGAGGCAGAAGACGGAAGACAGAGGACAGAGGACAGAGGACAGAGGACTGAGGGCTGAGGACTGAGGACTGAGTGCTGAGGACTGAGGGCTGAGGACT
>JAKITW010000026.1 GCA_021647905.1 Desulfobacterales bacterium
GCTGGGCCGCATGGCCCGGCTGGTCTTTTCCCGGTCCGGCCGGTAATAACCGTTGATATCCACCGGGCGGCCCTGGGCTCCATTCAGTTCGTTGACAATCTTTTCCTCATTATCGCCAAGCTGCCGGGCAATTCCGGCAAAACGTGTCCGCAGGTCATTGTCCTCGTTCTGGCCGGCCAGTGCCCGGGCCCAGTACAGGGCAAGATAAAAATGGCTTCCCCGGGTATCCAACTCGTTCACCCTGCGGGAAGGAGATTTCTGGTTTTCGAGAAACATACCGATTGCCTGGTCAAGGGTCCGGGCAAAGAGCCCGGCTTTTTCATTGTTGAACGTATTCTTTATATGCTCAAACGATGGCACCAGGGCACAGAATTCACCCAGGGAATCCCAGCGCAGATGCCCCTCTTTTAAAAACTGCTGGACATGCTTGGGCGCCGAACCGCCGGCCCCGGTCTCAAACAGTCCGCCGCCGTTCATCAGCGGCACGATGGACAGCATCTTGGCACTGGTGCCCAGCTCCAGGATCGGGAACAGGTCGGTGAGATAATCACGCAACACATTACCGGTCACGGAAATAGTATCTTCACCCCTTCTGATTCTCTCCAGCGAGAAGCGCATCGCCGCCACCGGCCGCATGATCCGGATATCCAGGCCGCTGGTATCGTGGTGTGGCAGATATTTTTTGACCTTGGCGATGATCTCGGCATCGTGTCCCCTGTTTTGATCCAGCCAGAAGATGGCGGGCACGCCGGTGGCCCTGGCCCTGCTGACCGCCAGCTTGACCCAGTCCCTGATCGGCGCATCCCTGGTCTGACACATCCTGAAGATATCGCCCTGTTCCACGGGCCGGGCCAGCAGGGTCGCGCCGGCCTGGTCAATGATCCTGATCGTGCCGTTGCCCGGCGCCTCAAAGGTCTTGTCGTGGGAACCGTACTCCTCCGCCTTCTGCGCCATCAGGCCGACATTGGCAACGCTCCCCATGGTCGCCGGGTCAAAGGCGCCATGTTTCTGGCAATCTTCAACAACCTCCTGGTAGATGGTGGCATAACACCGGTCCGGCACCATGGCGATGGTATCGTGCAACTGGTGGTCAGGCCCCCACATCCTGCCGCCGTCACGGATAAACACCGGCATGGAGGCATCGATGATCACGTTATTGGGCACATGCAGGTTGGTGATCCCCTTGCTTGAGTCCACCATTGCCAGTTGACAATTTGTTTTATAGACAGCCTGAATATCCGCTTCGATCCCGGCCCGCTGCGCTTCCGGCAGGTTGTCGATCTTGGCATACAGATCACCCAGGCCGTTGTTGACATTGACCCCCAGCTCCTTGATAACCGCACCATGTTTTGCCAGGACGTCTTTATAAAAGACCGAAACGCAATGACCGAACATGATCGGGTCCGAGACCTTCATCATGG
This sequence comes from Desulfobacterales bacterium, assembly GCA_021647905.1. Lineage (NCBI taxonomy): Bacteria > Pseudomonadati > Thermodesulfobacteriota > Desulfobacteria > Desulfobacterales > Desulfobacterales bacterium. Next base: position 1,422 of record JAKITW010000026.1, read on the forward strand.
TGGCCTTGAGGTGCAGGGACAGCAACAGCCGGTCATCACCGGCCGCCTTGATCTGCTCCTGGTAAAAGGTGCGCAAGGCCCGGACATTCATCACCGCGGCATCGATCACCTCGCCCGCAAGCAGCGCGGTCTTCTCCTTGAGTGTTTTTATCCCGCCGTTATCAGCGACAAACTCGATCCGGACCTCGCATGGATTGTTGACGGTGAGCGATTTTTCACTGGAGTAGAAGTCCCCGCCAATCATGTGGGCGACCCGCGACCTGGAATCAGCGGGCCACTCCTTCATCAGCCGGTGGGGATTCTTCCGGCCGAACCGTTTTACCGCGGCCGCGGCCCTTCGATCAGAGTTGCCCTCCCGCAGGACCGGGTTGACCGCGCTTCCCAGGATCCTGGCAAACCGGGCATGAAGTTCCATCTCCGCCGCGGTTTCCGGCTCCTCGGGATAGTCCGGGATATCATATCCCTGGTCCTGCAACTCCTTGATGGCGCCTTTCAACTGGGGAACCGAGGCGCTGATATTGGGCAGTTTGATGATATTGGTCTCGGGCAGCTTGACCAGCCGGCCCAGTTCGCCGAGATGATCGGCTATTCTCCGGTCCGCGCTCAGGTACTCGGGAAAGGTCGCAATAATTCTGCCGGCAAGGGAGATGTCCCTTGTCTCAAGGCAAAAGGCGGATCCCCTGGTATATGCCCGGAGGATGGGGAGCAGGGAGTAAGTCGCCAGGGCGGGCGCTTCATCGACCTCGGTGTAGATAATCTTCTGGCTTGCCATCTGTTTTCCTTGGTAGTTATGTGGTATCGATAGAGGGGCTTAAACTCAAAGGGTGCAAGACGAGAAGAGAGCATTAGCATATACCCCTTGGGATTGCAAACATGATGAACTGGCAATAAGCACTGATGTTTCAAATGCCGCCAGAAAAAAGCAACGATTTACGACATGAAACACGTCCGTTGAGCGATTTTTGCGAGACCGACAAACCAGCATGGCTGGACCATATTTGCCCAGCCACAACGAAACAATGAAAGGCGTCACGCCGGCACGGCAAGGCCGGCGCCTGGGGACGACTTTCATATAACCATGATATTGGCAGGAGCCCTGATGGATAAGACCGGTTTCACGGCCCTGCGGCAGGCGGTGCGGGAGATCTGCTTCCCTTCATCCTGCCTGGGCTGCGCCGCCTCCCTGGCCGGTCGCAGTCCGCCCTATTTCTGTCCCGCTTGCGCCCGGGAGATCATTGCCGTTCGCCAACCCTTCTGTCCTGTCTGCGGCCGGCCCTTTTTTTCCGCCTCCGGCCCGGGCCATCTCTGCGGAACCTGCCTGGCCACTGGCCGGAACTTCAGCCGGGCCCGGGCCGTGGCCCTGTACCAGGGCGCCCTGGTACAGGCGATTCACACCTTTAAATACACCGGCCACACCGGTGGTCTTTCTTCCTTTGCCGTGTTGAAGGATCTGCTGGGACCGGGAGACCTGCTGCGGCCGGACCTGATTGTTCCGGTGCCGCTTCACCCCAGGCGTCTGAAGGAGCGCGGTTTCAACCAGGCCCTGTTGCTGGCCCGGGCCTTTTTCCCGGCCCGGCGCCATCGTATTGTTGCCGCCCTTTTGCAACGAAAGCGGTATACCCCGCCCCAGACCACTCTCTCCGGCCCGGCCCGGCGCAAGAACGTCCGCTCCGCCTTCCGGGTCAAGGCGCCGGCGCAACTGGTCGGCCAGACCGTTCTCCTGGTGGATGATGTCTATACCACCGGGGCCACGGTGGATGAATGTGCGCGGGTCCTGGTCCGGGCCGGGGCCCGCAAGGTGGAGGTCTTGACCCTGGCCCGGGTGAACGAGGAGATGTGAGCCGGACCTGGTTTTGCCTGGCTAACCAGTGGAATGTTTCAGGGGCAAATTTTTCTGCTTTTCGGTTCGGAATACTACATTGTGGTATCTCTTTGTTCTCGAACGGTTTTCCCGGGGCTGATCCAAACAGAATCTAAACAGTATCTTAATAAAAAGTGGGATTCAGAGAAATCGAGAGTAATATGAAGCAATATGGAGCATGGTGGAGATAACATAAATGTACGCCCTGTTGATAACTTGCCAGCCCCGCTCATAACTCCACAGTATCATACCATAAATTTCTTGTTCGGTAAAAAGATCGATTTATTGGGGGATTAGGAGGGGCGCCTTGCGGAACTCCGGCAAAATCAGCACATAGAACCCCTGTTGAAAACTTCCCGGCCGCGGAAAGGAAAATTTTCGAAAATCATCTTTGACAGTAATGGAGAGTTTAACTAAAAGACATGCTGGCAAACAGGAACGGAAACATATGTCTGTTTGCTCTTCTTGAGTTGACCTCTCTAGCTCTTAACAAGGTAGCTGTTTTTCAAGATGATCGACCTGCTTTGAGGAATTGAAAGCCGTCCACCTGCTTTGGTCTCCGGGCACCCGGCGGTCCTGGTTGGCGGCCCTGTTCCGGAGGACATCCGTTTAACCTTATGTATAGATAATGTGGAGCGTTTTCTTATGCTGTGGGAGAAGGTAAAAGAATCTTTGCGGGATGTCATGTCCGAAACCACGCACTGCCTGTGGATCGAGCCGCTCGTCTGTTCCGGTTCTGATGATGAATCGATCCTTGAGCTTGCCTGTCCTGATCGTTTTTTCACCACCTGGGTTGCTGATAATTACCTGGCCCGGATCCGGCAGGCCGCAACGGAACTCGCCAACGGTCCGGTCACCGTCCGGCTGGTTACCGGGCCGTTGGCCAAGGCCGAGACCCGGCAACAGTTGCGGCTGCCCTCGATGCCAACGGCAAAATCGTGTATCCGGTCCCTGCATCCGCGCTACACCTTTGACGAGTTCATGGTGGGCGAGAGCAACTACCTGGCCCAGTCCGCCTGCCGGGCCATTGCCAGCGGGGATACCTCGCTGGGCTCCCTGCTCTACATAAATGCCGGTACCGGCCTGGGCAAGAGCCATCTCACCCATGCCGTGGCCCATAACATCATCAGCCATTCGCCGGGTGCCCGGCTCCATTATCTCACTGCCCAGCAGTTCAGCGCCGAGATGGTCTGCGGAATCAGGGCCAACCGGATGGATAGTTTTAAGGAAAAGTATCATAACCACTGCGACATCCTGCTGCTCGACGATGTTCATGCCCTGACCGGCAAGGTCAAGACCCAGGAGGAGTTGAACGAATTGCTTGATGTGCTCCTCAAATCGGGCAAGCGGATTATTCTCACCGGCTCCCAGGCACCCCGCGATCTGTCCAATATCGACCTTGGCATCCGTTCCCGGATGTCGGCCGGGCTGCTGGCCACGATCAACCCGCCGGACCTCAAGACCAGGAGGCTGATCATCCGGCGCAAGGCGGCGAACTGCAACCTGAGCCTGGACGATGAATTGATCGATTTTCTCGCCCAGCAGATCAAGGGCGACATTCGCCTGGTGGAGAGTGCCATCGTCGGCCTGAAGGCCAAGTCCTCATTGATGAAGGCTGCGCCCGATTTCAAGATGGCCCGGGATATCGTGGAGGAACTTATCGGCCGCAGCCAGGAGTTGAGCGCAGAGAGTATCCGTGATTTCATGGCCGCCCAGTTCAAGATCAGCGTTGACGACCTGACCTCCAGATCGCGCAAGAGGTCCATCGCCTTTCCCCGGCAGCTCTCCATGTTCCTGGCCCGCAGGTATACGGAGCAGGGACTGGCCGATATCGGCAAGGCGTTTAACCGCGACCACTCCACGGTGCTCCATTCAATCAAGGTGATTACCGGGGCCATGGCCAGAAACAGCAGTGTCCGCGGCCAGGTGGAGATGCTTGCCAAAAAGTTGACAAGGTAAGGGGAGATCCCCTGGAAACGATCGTTTCCAGACCAGGGAAATTAAAGTTGTCAGTCTTTTTCAATCTTTTAAGTTTTTTCTGCCCTCTGTCTTCTGTCCTCTGTCCTCTGATTTAGAAATACACCCCTTTCACCGCTGCCGGGTCCATGGCCGCGGCTTTGCCCCGGGCAATGGCCGCGGCCAGTTGCCGGGCGGTCCTGGTCATATCGTTGATCCCGATCCCTTGCCAGCCGAAGCCGCAGATAAACAGTCCCGGCAGTTCCTGCATCAGCCTGGCGCGCCAGGCCCGGAGGCGGGCGTGGCCAGTCTCCGGTTGGGGAATGCCGTTGCCCGGCCGCAGGACCCTGGTAAAGCAGGGCGGTTCCGGCAGATGGAGGAGTTGTTTGAGATCAGCATGGGCCTGTTCAACCAGTTCGCGGTCGGACAGGGACAGTTTTTCCGGATGGCGCCGGCCGCCGACCAGCACCTCGACCAGCACCCGGCCGTCCGGGGCCCGGCCGGGAAACATATGGGTGGAGAACAGGGCGCCCAGGGCAAAGCGCTTTTCCTGCTCCGGGGCCAGGTAACCGAAGCCAAATGGTATTTGCGCCGACCGGGTAAAGCCCATGAGTATGTTGACGATTCGGGCCTCGACCAGGGGCGGGCCCGGGGCGGGATAACCCGAGGCCGCGAGCAGGGCCATGCCCTGGTTCACGGACAGGGCGAGCGCCAGCGCCTGGGCAGTATGGGTCCCGCCGCCCGCGTTTATCTGCCAGCCCCCTTTTTCGGTAACCCGGATCCGTTCCGCCTCGGCTCCATAGCGGATATCCTTGTCCCGGGCCAGGACTTCCACCAGCCTGGTCATCCCCTGGGGAAAACTGACCATGGCCGGCAGGCCGCTCTTTTTTTTGCCCTGTTTCCTTTTTTCTTTCCTTTTCTTGATAACTCCCCGGATTACTGAACCATATTCTTTTTCCAGGTTCCGCGCCCCAGGCATCACCGCATCAATGGAGAGCCGATCGAAGTCGCCGGCATAGGTGCCGGTAAACACCGCGTCGGCAAAGGGCAGGAGCGCCGGGCCGAAGCGGTGGCTTATCCATTGGCTCACCGTTGGTTCGCCGGAGAGCGGTTTTTGCCGGAGTTCGGCCAGGACCCGGAGCTTGGCCGAAAAGGGGAGCAGCGACGAGGCGATGATCCGGCCCGGGCTCTGGGGGATCATCCTGAGCCGGCCGTTAAGGCAGACATAGCGGACAAAACTGGCCAGGGGCGCCCGCTGGGCCTCCTGGTCCAGGCCGGTGTCAATCAGGAGTTCATTGCTTGCCGCCGAGTTGTCCAGGAAACCGTGGGGCCCCCATTCGGCCAGATAGCCGTCCCGGCTGAAGGAGCGGATCGCGCCGCCGGGCCGGTCCGCCTTTTCCAGGAGCAGGACCTTGGCCCGGGGCCGTTGTTTCTGGAAAAAATGGGCCAGGGCCAGACCCGAGAGCCCGCTGCCGATGATGATCAGGTCGTAAGGCTGTTTCATTACGTATGGTTTTTCCTTATAATTCCGGTCCGGTACCCAGCCCGTTATGGGTTACCGTAACCGTTGTCCCGGTGGTGATGATTTCAACCCAGCCGCCATCCTTGAGCATGCCGGGATTTATGACCAGGGTCCGGCCGATCCGGTCATGGGCCCGGGCCTCGTGGATATGGCCGGTGAGACAGAGGGCTGGCTGGTGTTCCTCGATAAAGGCCCGGACCGCGCTGCTGCCCACATGGACGCCGTTGGCCAGCACATCGGTTTTGCTGCGCAACGGCGGGGCATGGGAGACCAGGATTTTTTCCAGGGCCCGGTCCACCTGGGCGGCGCCGCTGTCAAGAAGCGCGGTCAGCTCCTGCTCGCTGAATTCAAGGGGGGTGTTAAAAGGGGTCTGGTTGGAGCCGCCCACCCCGATGAGACCGATCTCCCCGAAAAGAACACCCCGGCCGTGCAGACCGACCCCCTGTTCTTTAAGAAAATCGTCCACCTCCGGCTGGTCCATATTGCCGGGCAGGGCCAGCACCCTGCGGTTGCGGGCCATGATCCGTTCCAGCACCGTTTCGGCATCCTGCCTGCCCCCGAAGTTGGTAAAGTCGCCGGTGATTATCACCAGGTCGGCGCGGTCGAGACCGGGGATGGTCTCAATACCGCTCAGGTCCATATGGATGTCGCCGAATGCCACGATTCGCATTGTTGTTCCCTCCGTTGGGTCAAGGAGCACTCCGTTCGGAAGCTCCTTGCGTAAACATTCAGTACCCCCCCTCCTGTCGGGAAAAGGGTTTTCTTCTACCAACGGCCGCTCCTTTGAGAAGGGCCGGCTGTTCATAAACAGGCTATCAAGCAGGAACTCGCTTCGCCGCGGCGGCGATTCGGAATCCATAAGCATATCCTGCCGAAGTTGTTTCAAATTCCGCTTTTGCCGTCACGGCCGCGGCTCAGGGTCCGCTACACCGTTCGGTATAAGAAAACCCCTTTCCCGGTCCAATCTCAAACGTACGGGGTTTATCGAAACCTTACCTCCTTGCTGACATCACAGGTGCTTGACAGGCCCGGGATGATGATTATCGTTACTCTCGTCCTCGGCCCGGCGGTTTTTGCCGGATCAGAGGTCTGCCGCCATGGCCGTATTCTCATCCAGATCAGTGAAAAAATCAATAGAATGAGCGCGTTCGCCCGCATCATAAAAAAGAAGAGGTAGCTGCCCATGACCACACCGAAGATCACCATTGAGACCAAGGAGTTCCAGGCTGAAGTCAAGAAGCTGCTGGATATCGTGATCCATTCCCTTTATACCGAACGGGATATCTTTGTCCGCGAATTGATCTCCAACGCGGCCGACGCCCTGGAGAAGTTCCGGCACCAGAGTCTGTTGGCGGAAGAGGTCTTTGACAGCCACCTGCCCCTGGAAATCAACATCGACCTTGATGACAAGCAGCATACCCTGACCATCATTGACACCGGCATCGGTATGACCCGGGAGGAACTGGAGCACAATCTGGGCACCATTGCCCACTCCGGTTCCAACACCTTCCTCTCCCAACTGGCCGAGGCGGCCAAGAAAGACGTCAGCCTGATCGGCCAGTTCGGGGTCGGTTTTTATTCGGCTTTCATGGCCGGGAAAAAGGTTACGGTCCAGTCACGTTCCTATAAACCGGATGAAGAGGGCCATGAGTGGGTCTCCGACGGTGCGGGCAGCTACACCCTGAGCCCGGCCCCGGGCATCAGGCGCGGTACCAGGATCATCGTTGAGCTGAAGGATGATGCCCGCCAGTATGCCGAGCCCGAGACGATCAAGCGGATTATCAAGCAATATTCAAATTTCGTCCCCTTTCCGATCAAGGTCGGCGGCGATAAGATCAATACCGTCCAGGCCCTTTGGACCCGTAACAAGAACGAGATCAAGGACCAGGAGTACACCGAGTTCTATAAGTTCATCGGCAATGCCTTTGACGAGCCATTTTATCGGCTCCATTTTTCCGCTGATGCGCCCCTGGCGATCAATGCCCTGCTTTTCGTGCCCAGGGAAAATCTTGAACAGATGGGTTTCGGTCGGATTAAATCCGGGGTCAACCTCTATTGCCAGAAGGTGCTGATTGAGCAGCACAGTGAAAATATCCTGCCGGAATGGCTCCGTTTTTTGAAAGGGGTGGTGGACAGCGAGGACATGCCGCTCAATATCTCCCGCCAGGCCCTGCAGGACAGCAGCCTGGTGGCCAAGATAAAAAAGGTCATTACCAAGCGGTTTCTGAAGTTTCTGGCTGAACAGGCCCGGGATGACCATGAAAAATACCTCCGCTTCTGGAAGAATTTCGGCTTTTTTTTCAAGGAAGGGATTACCTCGGATTTCACCTATCGGGAGGAGTTGGCCCTGCTGCTCAGATTCGAATCATCCAAGTCCGCGCCCGGGACGCCCATCTCCCTGGCCGACTATGTGCAACGGATGGGGGAGGAGCAGAAAGAGATTTATTATATCAACGGTCCTGATCGGGCGACCATCGAGTCCGGGCCTTATATCGAGGCCTTTCGCCAACAGGATATCGAGATCCTTTATACCCTGGAGCCCATTGACGACTTTGTCATGAGTCATCTGGGAGAATTCCAGGACAAGAAGCTGGTTTCCGCGGACCGGGCCGATCTTGAGTTGCCTGGGTTGAAAAAGGAAGAAGCCGCCCAAGAGACCGGGGCGACGGACAGTGGCGAACCGATGACCGAGGAGGCAATCGCTGCTTTTTCCAAATGGATGAAGGAGTCGCTCGGCGACCGGGTCAAGGAGGTGGTCGCCTCCAACCGGTTGGTGGACAGCCCGGCCATGGTGGTCAACCCGGACGGGTTCATGACCAGCACCATGGAACGGGTGCTCCAGGCGGCAAATTTTTCCCAGGGCAAGGAGAGCCCCGGGGTCAGCGCCAAGAACCTGGAGATCAACACCCGCCACCCCTTGATCAGAAATCTGGCCGTGCTGCGTGACCAGGACCAGGAACTGGCCGGGAGCATGGCCGAGCAGATCCTGGACAATGCCTTGATCCAGGCCGGGCTGGTGGTTGATTCGCGCAAGATGGTGGAGCGCAGCTACCGGATCCTGGAGCGGTTGACCAACACTCAATAATTTTGTAACCGTTCTTGCGGGTCGAAATCCCGGCGGATTGCTCCGGCGTTGTAACCCCATCGGCCGGGCCGTCCAGGAGCAGGGCCGCGGATATTATACCGCAAGGGCATAAGTTTCGTTTGAGTTCGCCCAGGCAGACCCAACTCAGCTTTATGTTGAAAAAGGGTACTGATCGGGATATTCTTGCCCTGCCTGGGGCAAGTGGTTGCCGGGCGCCTTTTTTGCCATTGCCGCTGCCGATGGCTGTTGCGGCCTTATTGTGCTATCTAGTGTCCGTCCAGAAATGAGCAATTTTGTTCAAGATCAAGGATCGCGAAAAAAATAACCGGAGTCATATAAATGATATTACGAGGATTATTTTTTGAGCATGACGCCGAGATTGGGCGAAAGGGCCATTTCTGGATGGGCACTATCTACTCCTGGAGATTATTGAATGTATTCGCATCGTAAAGGGTTGCCGCTCCTCTTCCTCTTTTTTATTGCCATCCTTGCGGGCGGCTGTTCCTTCCACCATGAACCGGTCCGTCATCTGGCCTCGGACGCGGCCCTGATCGTGCCGGGCCAGACCAGTAAACAGGAGGTTCTCGCCTATCTCGGCGAGCCGGATGAACGGCGACAGGCGGAAAACGGCGAAGAGGTATGGATCTACGTCCAAGTCACGGAGAGCTTCCTGCGTAAGGCCCCCTATATCGGCAAGAGGCTGGGTTCCGAGGAGTACAATGTAATGAATATCTCCTTTGCCGGGAATATCGTTACCTCCTGCGTCTACCGGTTATTCAACGAGGAAGAATACCAGCCGAACGGGAAAAAGGAGTGAGCCTGGCTAATAATTTCGAAAAGGCCCGGCAGCGGATGGTGAGTGAACAACTCGTCCGCCGGTCCATTGATGATCCAAGGGTGCTGGCGGCCATGGCCAAGGTGCCGCGTCATCTCTTTGTCGAGGATGCCCTCCGCGGCCAGGCCTACGGTGATTATCCCCTGCCCATCGGCCGGGGCCAGACCATCTCCCAGCCCTTTATCGTCGCCCTGATGACCCAGGCCTTAAAACTTGCCGGCCACGAACGGGTGCTCGAGATCGGCACCGGCTCCGGTTATCAGGCCGCGATTCTCTCCCTGCTCTGTGAAAAGGTCTTTACCGTCGAACGGATCGATACCCTGCTCGTCCGGGCCCGAACGGTGTTTGATCAACTCCATTACATCAATATCCTTTCCCGGCTGGACGACGGCACGGTTGGCTGGGCCGAGCACAGCCCCTTTGACGCGATCATGGTCACCGCCGGCGGTCCCAGGGTGCCGGAACCCCTGTTGGAGCAACTCGCCGACCCCGGGAGGCTGGTCATCCCGGTGGGTGACCGCCATGGCCAGGAGCTGATCCTGGTGCGCAAGGAACATGGCGCGACCAGCCGGGAGGTTATTGAAAATGTCCGTTTTGTGGATCTGGTGGGGGCCCATGGCTGGTAAAACGAGCAACAAAGAGGCTGCTGTTGTTGCCGTGGCGGCAGAACCGGGCTGGTTCCGGCGGCTCTACGACCGCTGCCTGGCATGGGTGCAGACCCCGTACGGCTTGTGGGCCCTTTTTTTGATCGCCGTGGCTGAGTCCTCTTTTTTCCCCATCCCGCCGGATGTCTTTCTGATCGTCCTGGCCGTTGCCACCCCGAAAAAGGCCTTCCGCTATGCCGGGATCTGCGCGGTCGGCTCGGTGCTGGGCGGGGCCCTGGGCTACGGGCTCGGGCTCGGGTTCATGGATACCGTGGGGGTGCGGATTCTCGACTGGTACGGACTCCAGGCCAAGTTTGCCGAGGTCCAGGAGCTGTATCAACGGTATGACGTCTGGGCGGTCGGCGCTGCCGGGTTCACCCCGCTGCCCTATAAATTGTTCACCATTACCGCCGGTGCCTTTCAGCTCAACTTTTTCACCTTCATCCTGGTTTCGTTGATCTCGCGCTCGGCCCGCTTCTTCCTGGTGGCCGCCTTTATCTACCGGTTCGGCGCCCCGGTCCGGACCTTTGTCGAACGTTATTTCAACATTCTCTCCATCCTGTTCTTCATCCTGCTCATCGGCGGCTTCCTGGTGGTCAGGTGGCTGGTCTGATTTTCCCTGTCTGCACGGGACGGGGTGACAGCGGGGTTTGCAATCGGGCCGCAAGCCTGCGCACCTGCTTCATTGTCTCTTCCGGGTTCGCGGTTGTGAATATTCGGTTGGCCAGCACCACCCGGCCGTTGATGATCACGGTGCGCACATCGCCACCCCCGGCCCCGTAGACCAGCAGATCGGGATGGTAGAAGGGGGTCAGGTGCGGCCGGCTGAGATCGATCATGATCAGGTCGGCCTGTTTTCCCGGGGCCAGGCTGCCGATCCGGCCACCCAGTCCGAGAATTCCGGCGCCACCGGTGCAGGCCATGGCCAGCACCCGTCCGGCCGGCAGCACGGTGGGATCTTTTTTGCTGACCTTGTGCAGCTTGGCAATGAGGTTCATCTCCCGGAACAGATCCAGGATATTGTTGCTGGCGCTGCCATCGGTGCCCAGTCCAACCGGGATTCCCTGGCCGAGCATCTCCGGCAGCGGCGCGATCCCGGCGGCGAGTTTCATGTTGCTGGTCGTACAGGCACTGACCCCGGCCCCGCTTTGGGCCAGGATAGTCAGGTCGTCCGGTTTCAGCCATGTGCAATGGACGCAGACCGTGTCCCGGTCCAGGACCCCCAGCCCGGCGAGATAGTTTAAGGGCGAGACCCCGTGCTCTGCGTGGATCTGTTCGGTTTCGGCCCTGGTTTCGGCCAGGTGGATGAAGAAGGGCGCCTTCCGGGCCCGGGCCGCGGCCTTGGCCTTTCTGATGGTCGCTGCCGCGCAGGTATAGGGCGAGTGACAGAATATTGCCGGGGTGATCAGCGGGTCCTTCCCCTGCCAGGCATCAATGAACCGGGCCGCCATTGCCACGTTATCCGCCGGGTCCGGCACACCGGGTGCGGGGAAGTCGATCACTCCCTGGGCTGCCACCGCCCGCAGGCCGGTATCCCGGAAGGCCCGCGCGGCCTGGTCTTCATGGAAATAGCTGTCCGCGATACAGGTGATCCCGGCCCGGATCATTTCCAGGGCCGCCAGTTTGGAGCACCAGTAGACCATCTCCGGGGTAACGCTTCCGGCCTCGGCCGGAAAGATATGTTCGTTCAGCCAGGTCATCAGTTCCAGGTCGTCGGCCAGGCCGCGGAACAGGGTCATGGCCGCATGGGTGTGGCTGTTGACCAGGCCGGGCATCACCAGGCAATTATCGCCGGCAATGGTCTGCCGGGCCCGGATCGCGGCCGGCAGTTCGGCCATGGGCCCCAGTGCCTGGATAACGGTGCCCCGGACCAGGAGATACCCGTTGTGGATTGGCCCGGGCTGGTCCGGGTTCAGGGTGAGAACCGTGGCATTGGTGATCAGGATATCGTTGACAAGGGGTTGAGCGGTCATGGGCGGCTAATCCATGGTGATGGTTTTTATAAAAAAACGGGATGCACCGATACCGGCCATGGTACCATATTCACGGCTGCCGGTAAAAATGCTTTTCCCGCCGGCCGGGCCGGTCTATAATAATCCGTAACCGTTCACCGGGGGTACGGATTTACGGTAACCTCATGCCCGTAAGCGTTTACCAGTGGTTTAGATTCGTTCATCTGGGACTGCGAAGCATACTGGTGCTATTCGAGCAGGCCCGGATGGGCGAAGATGAGGTGCTGGTGAACGCTTACAATAATCCCGCTTCGGCCATGGCCGGCCCGGCAATGGTGTCAATCTGAATCAAGGTTTTCAGGAGTAGTGTTCCATGCAAACGAGAACTGCGGACTATGTCCTTTTCTTTCTCATAACCCTGGCGGTGCTGACCATGCAGAGCAAGGAAGTCCGGGCCGTGCAACTGGCCCCGCATCTTTATAAGACCACCATTGATAACGGCCTGACCGCCCTGGTCAAGGAGACCCCCGGCACCCGGGTGGCCACCGTGCAGATCTGGGTAAGGGCCGGCAGTGTTTACGAGGAGCCGCGCGAGGCCGGGATCACCCACCTTATTGAACATATGATCTTCAAGGGCACCCCCACCCGGGGGCCGGGCAAGCTGGCCGAGGCAGTGGAGAGCGTCGGCGGCCGGATCAATGCCTATACCTCCTATGACTATACGGTCTACCATGCCACCCTGGCGGCTATTCACTGGCAACTGGCCCTGGAGGTGTTGACCGATGCGGTATTCAACTCGGTCTTTGATCCCCAAGAGCTGGAGCGGGAGAAAAAGGTGGTCCTGGAAGAGCTGGGGATGCGCAACGACCGGCCCGAGATCATGCTGTTCCAGGAGTTGATGGCCAAGGCCTACAGCGTCCATCCTTACCGGCGGCCGGTGATCGGCACCGTGCAGTCCATCTCCTCCCTGACCCGGGATGATATCATTGCCTACCTGGGCCGGCATTACCAGCCCGAGGACATCACCGTGGTGGTGGTGGGCGATGTGGAGGCCGGTCCGGTGCTCGCCCGGGTCAAGGAGGAGATGGGCGGGCTGGAGCGGGGCCGGTATCCGTCCCCCCCCCGGGCCCTGGAGCCGCCCCGGCAGCGGCCCTGTTTTTTCACCATCAAGACCGAGGTCAATCAGCCGCAGATGGCCCTGGCCATTCCGATCAGCAGGTTCGACGACCCGGATACCCCGGTGCTGGACGTGCTTGCCCGGATTGTCGGTCAGGGCGAGACCTCGCGGCTGTACCGGGCCCTGCGCGACGAGCAGCAGCTGGTCCTGGCCATCAATGGCTCGGCCTTTACCCCCCGTGATCCGGGGATGCTGGAGGTTACCGCGGTCCTGGACCGCGACAAGCTGCTGCCGGCCCTGGAGTCAACCCTGGTTGAACTGTTCCGGCTCAAGTATTCCCCGGTCAGCGAGGAGGAACTGAAACGGGCCAAACACGGCCTGGAGGGTGATTTTGTTTTCAACCTGGAGCGGGTCGAGGGCCAGGCCAGGGTCCTGGGTTCCTTTGAGTTTCTGTCCGGTGATCCCCGCGAGGACGGGTATCTGGAAAAGGTACGGGGGGTGACCCGGGACGATATCAGCCGGGTGGCGCGGAAATATCTGCGGGGAAGCCGGCTTACCGCCGGGTTCCTGCTGCCCCGGAGCAGCGGGTTCAGCCTTGACGATGAGGGCCTGGCCCTGCTCATTGCCCGGGCCGAGACCAGGGCCAGGCAGGATCCTTCCCTGGTGGCGGGCAGCTATTTGAGCGGGCTGCACCGCTATCATCTGGACAATGGAATCACCCTGCTGGTCCGTGAAGATCCCATTGTGGCCACCATTGCCATCCGGGCGGTGTTCCCCGGCGGCCTGCGGGCCGAGACCCCGGCCAGCAACGGCGCCTTTGCCTTTATCAGCGAACTGCTGCCCAAGGGAACGGCCAGCATGTCGGCCCGGGAGATTGCGGTGGCAGTGGCGGACATGGCCGGTTCCCTGGAAGGGTTCAACGGCAAGAATACCTTTGGGCTCAAGGCGGATTTTCTCGCCCGGTTCGCGGATCCCGGGCTGGCGCTGGTCCGCGACGTGCTCATCTCCCCGGCCTTTGATCAAGGCGAGGCGGCCTTGATCCGGCCGGAGTTGCTGGCCCAGCTTAAACAACAGGAAGATTCCCTCTCCGCCCTGGCCTTTCGCGAGTTCAACCGGCTTCTTTTTGACAGCCACCCCTACGGCCTGAATTCGCTGGGTTCCGAATCCGTGCTGCGGGGCTATACGGTCAGTGCCTTGCAGGAGATATATCAAGAGCATGCCCGGCCGGACAAACTGGTGCTGACCGTTGCCGGCGCGGTAAAGGCGGATGAGGTTTACGACCAGGTGAACCGGCTGTTCGGGGGCTGGAAGGTGGCTGAGGAGCCGGAAGCGGTCTCCGGGGTCAGCGAGGAACTGCTCACCCCGGAGCCGCCGGCCCAACCCAGGACTTTTATTATCGACCGGGACAAGGAGCAGCTCCATCTGATCATCGGTTTTGTCGGCACCACCCTGGCCAGTGCGGACCGTTTCAGCCTTGAGGTGCTGGATACCGTTCTCTCCGGCCAGAGCGGCCGGCTGTTCACCGAGTTACGCGATAAACAGAGCCTGGCCTACAGCCTCTCTTCCTTTTCAATGCTGGGCCTGGATACCGGGGCATTCGGCATCTATCTCGGCACCAGCCCGGAAAAACGGGAACAGGCCCTGGCTGGAATCTGGCAGCAGCTTCGCCGGGTCCGGCAGGAGGAGATCAGCGCGGCGGAACTGGCCCGGGCCAAGAACATTCTCATCAGCCAGTACCAGCTGGGCCTGCAGACCCACGCGGCCCAGGCCCTGGAAATCGCCTTGAACGAGACCTATGGACTGGGACAGGATTTCGGTGACCGCTACATCGCCGGGATCAATGCAGTGGATGGGGCCGCGGTCCTGGCCGTGGCGCAACGCTACATCCTGCCCGAACATTATGTGCTGGTGGAAGTGGGGGCCGGCCCGGCCCCGGGAGACCAACCCTGAATCCGACAACCTGTGTAAAGGATACGGAAATGAACCTCAGCCAAGAAAACATGATTGCCCCGTCGATTCTCTCTGCCGACTTTGCCCGGTTGGGCGAGGAGATTCGGGCCGTGGCCGCGGCCGGCGCCGATGTGATCCATGTGGATGTGATGGATGGCCATTTTGTCCCCAATATCACCATCGGGCCGCTGGTGGTCGAGGCGGTCCGCAGGATCACCGATCTGCCCCTGGACGTTCACCTGATGATCGAGGAACCGGACCGTTATCTGGAGGATTTTGCCGCGGCCGGGGCGGACTGGATCACCGTGCATGTGGAGGTCTGCCGCCATTTGCATCGAACCGTGGCCAGGATCCGCGAACTGGGCAAAAAGGCCGGGGTGGTGCTCAATCCGGCCACCCCCCTTTCCACCCTTGACCTTATCCTCGGAGATGTCGACCTGGTGATGTTGATGAGCGTCAATCCCGGGTTCGGCGGCCAGTCCTTTATCCCTTTCACAGTGGACAAGGTCCGGCGCCTCAGGGAGATGATCGTCTCCCGTAACCTGGAGGCGGGCATTGAACTGGACGGCGGGATCGGCCCGGACACCATCGCCGCGGTGGCCGCGGCCGGGGCCAATATCTTTGTCGCCGGCTCAGCGGTGTTCGGCCGGCCGGACTACGGAAAGGTGATTGCCGAGATGAAAGCCATTATCAACGGGCATTGATCCGGCGCCATGAGCGGGAACCGGAAACCCGGAGGGAGAGATGGTTATGGCCCAGTGGAAGAATTTTGATCGTCTGCCGGCCCATCAGGTTTTGCAGCGCTTGGCGACCCGGCCCTATGACCTGACCCGGCCCGGGGCGATCACTGAAAAACGGCTGGCCGCCTCTGTCTGCCGCGGGGCTGGTATCGAACTCCATTACGGGATGCAGCGGCTGGACCGGGAGGTGCTGGCCGGGCTGCAACAGCTGGCCGAACAAAGCGGGGCGGTTGCCCGCTTCCTGGAGATGAAAAAGGGGGCGGTGGTCAACCGGATCGAGGGGTATGCCAGTGAAGAGCGGCAGGTACTCCATACCGCCTGCCGCGACCTGTTCAGCGACCCGCCCCTGGCCCCGGCGGCCAGCGGCCGGGCCCGGCAGGAACTGGCCAAGCTGAAAATCTTCCTGGCTGAGCTTGATTCCGCCGAGCTGACCAATTCCCAGGGCCAACCCTTTACCGATCTGGTCCAGATAGGTATCGGCGGCTCGGACCTGGGGCCGCGGGCCCTGGCCCTGGCGCTCGCCGCCTATCAACTGCCCGGCCGGCGGGTCCATTTTATCGCCAATGTTGATCCCGACGATGCGGCCTCGCTGCTCAAAGGGCTGGACCTGTCCCGCACCCTGGTCAACGTGGTTTCCAAGAGCGGTTCCACCCTGGAGACCCTGACCAACGAAGAGCTGGCGCGGACCGCATTCAGCCGGGCCGGCCTGGACCCGGGCCGACATTTTGTCGCGGTCACCGGCCAGGACAGCCCCATGGATAACCCGGAGCGCTATCTCCGCTCCTTTTATATATTTGATTCCATTGGCGGCCGCTACAGCGCCACCTCCATGGTCGGCGCGGTGGCGCTCGGTTTCCAGCTGGGCTACGAGGGCTTTGCGCAGATCCTCCGGGGGGCCCATGCCATGGATCTGGTCGCGGAAGAGGAGAATATTCTCAATAACCCGCCCCTGCTCCTGGCGCTGATCGGCATCTGGAACCGCAACTTCCTGGGCCATGACACCGTGGCGGTGCTTCCCTACAGCCAGGCCCTGATCCGCTTTGCCGCCCACCTCCAGCAATGCGATATGGAGAGTAACGGCAAGTCGGTGACCCGGCAGGGCGAGCCGGTCTCCCATCATACCGGGCCGATTCTCTGGGGCGAGCCCGGCACCAACGGCCAGCATGCCTTTTACCAACTGCTCCACCAGGGTACCACCGTGGTGCCGGTGGAGTTCATCGGGTTCCGCCGGAGCCAGTACCAGGAGGATCTGCTGGTCCGCTCCACCACCTCCCAGGAGAAGCTGCTCGCCAATCTCCTGGCCCAGTCCCTGGCCCTGGCCATTGGGCAGGCCAGCGACAACCCCAACCAGGTCTTTGCCGGCAATCGGCCCAACAGCGTCCTGTGGGCCGACCGGCTGACCCCCTACAGCATGGGGGCCCTGCTCGCCCTGTACGAGGCCAAGATTGTGTTCCAGGGGTTTATCTGGAACATCAATTCCTTTGACCAGGAAGGGGTGCAACTGGGCAAGGTGCTGGCCAACCGGCTGCTCGATCATTTTGCCGGGAGGCGCGAGAGCCGGCCCACTGATCCGGCCCAGGACCCCCTGGATCTGGCCCTGCTCCGGAATGCCGGCCTGCTGGCCGACAAGCAAGAGAAGCACTGACAGCAACGCCCCTTGCGGCAAGTGGACAGGCCTGCGCGGCTGCTGGTTCTCCCGTTGAATTTTCGCGCACTATTGGCTAAGGTGCTTGCCGCATGCTGCAATAAGCCTGTCTTCTTGGCCCGCTCGGTTCCTGCGGAACAGGATACGCATTCCGGTACCGGGCCGGCCCCCTTTAAAGTCGGCATCTGTCCAAGGACATAACGGTGAAAATAGGCCTGGCACAAATCAACCCGGTGATCGGCGATTTTGCCCATAACCGGGCCCGGATCGTTCATTGGGCCGAAAGGGCCCGGGACCAGGGCTGCGAACTGGTGGTCTTCCCGGAGTTGGCCCTGTGCGGCTATCCGCCCCAGGATCTGCTGGAGCGCGCCTCGTTTCTGGTTGACCATGACCGGGCCCTTGGCCGGCTGATGAGAGATATATCCGGGATCGGGGTACTCTGCGGGATTCTGGAGCGTCATGCCGACGGCTCGGGCAAACCGCTGCACAACAGCGCCGTGCTTTTTGAAGAGGGCGAGATCCTGTTCACGGCCCGCAAACAGCTGCTGCCGGTCTACGACGTGTTTGACGAGAGCCGCTACTTCAGTCCCGGCACGGTCAACACCGTCTGTCATTACAAGGGGCTCTTCCTGGGAGTGACCATCTGCGAGGATGTCTGGAACGACAAGGATATCTTTAACCGCAGGCTGTATGAACTGGACCCGGTGGCTGAACTGGCCGGCGCGGAACCCGGGCTCAACTGTCTGATCAACCTCTCGGCCTCGCCTTTTCACCTGGGCAAGAACGCCTTGAAAGACGAGATATTCGGCAGGCTCTGCCAGAGGTATAACCTGCCCCTGCTCTATGTCAACCAGGTCGGCGGCCAGGACGACCTGCTCTTTGACGGCCGGAGCAGGGTCCTGGATCCGGCCGGCCGGGTCATCGTCCGGGCGGCCCGGTTCCAGGAAGACCTGGTGGTGGTGAACAGTGATGCCTGGTCCGGGTCGCAACCACTGGCCGCGGCATCAACGGACAACAACGGCGACGAGGTGGCGGCGGTGTTCGAGGCCCTGGTCATGGGGGTGCGGGACTATGTGGGCAAATGCGGTTTTTCCTCGGTGGTGCTGGGATTGAGCGGCGGCATTGATTCGGCCCTGACCTGTGTTATTGCCTGCGCGGCCCTGGGTGCGGAAAACGTGCTCGGCGTGGCCCTGCCGTCGCCCTATACCTCCAGGGAATCCATTGAGGATGCCCGGGCACTGGCCGCCAACCTGGGCTGTAACTTTGAGCTGGTTCGGATCTCCCCGGTTTTTTCCGTGATGCGGCAGACCCTGGCGCCGCTCTTTGCCGGCCGGGCCCCGGATGTCACCGAGCAGAACCTCCAGGCCCGGATCCGCGGCAACCTGTTGATGGCGCTGTCCAACAAGTTCGGCCACCTCCTGCTCTCCACCGGCAACAAGTCGGAGATGGCAGTGGGCTACTGCACCCTGTACGGTGACATGAGCGGCGGCCTGGCGGTGATCGGTGATGTGCCCAAGTTGCTGGTCTACCAACTGGCCGGTTATGTGAACCGCGACCAGGAGTTGATCCCGGGCCGGACCATAACGAAACCTCCCTCGGCCGAACTGGCCCCGAACCAGCGCGATGAGGACGATCTGCCGCCCTATGCGGTGCTTGATCCCATCCTGGCCGCCTATCTGGAGCAGGATCGTTCGGTGGACGAGATCGTGGCCCTGGGCTTTGACCGGGCCACGGTGGCCGATGTGGTGCGCAGGATCCGGATCAACGAGTACAAACGCAAACAGGCCCCGCCGGTGTTAAAGGTGACCACCAAGGCCTTTGGCCAGGGACGGCGCTATCCCACGGCCCAGAATTATTTAGAAGGCGCGTGACAGGGATCAGAAGCCAGAGGGCAGAAGACAGTGAAAAATAGTTAATAGTTATTTGTTAATGGTAACAGAATGTTATAATCATTTAACCAATAACCAATAACCAATAACCAATAACCGTAGCAGGGAATAAAACCATGATTACCCCGGTTGCCGTTAACTCCGAAGCAGGACAAGAGTTGCTCGCCCGTCTTGTTGGCCGGTTCCGTCTGGCCGACGATGGCTGCCAACAGGCGGTGAATGAGATTATCCGGGCGATCCGTACCAATGGCGACCAGGCCCTGCTGGCCTATATCCGCCGGTTCGACGCCCCGGAGATGCAGTTGGCCGGACTCAGGGTCACCCCGGAGGAACTGGACCAGGCCGATAAACTGGTGTCCGACCGGTTGCGCAGTACCATAAGGCTTGCCATTGAGCGGATTCGGACCTTCCACCAGCGGGAGATGGAGGAGTCCTGGACCATTGAGCGGGCCGACGGCGCGGTGACCGGCCGCCTGGTCCGGGCGGTGGATTCGGCCGGGCTCTATGTGCCCGGCGGCCAGGGCGGCAAGACCCCCCTGGTCTCATCGGTGTTGATGAACGGGATCCCGGCCGGGATCGCCGGGGTGGCGCGCCGGGTGATGGTCACCCCGCCGGACCGGAACGGCCGGATCAATCCGGCCCTGCTGGTGGCGGCCCGGGAAATAGGGATCAGCGAGATCTACAAGATGGGCAGCGCCTGGGCCGTTGCCGCCCTGGCATACGGCACCGGGACCGTGGCCGGGGTGGATGTGATCGTCGGGCCCGGCAACCAATATGTGACCGAGGCCAAGCGCCAGGTGGCCGGCATGGTCCGGATCGATATGATCGCCGGGCCCAGCGAGGTGCTGATCGTGGCCGATGAAACCGCTGATCCGGCCTTTATTGCCGCGGATATGCTGGCCCAGGCCGAACATGATCCCCAGGCCCTGGCCATGCTGATCACCATTGCGCCATCCCTGGGAGCCCGGGTGGCGGCGGCCCTGGCGGAACAACTCCCCCGGCTCGGCCGGCAGGAGATCGCCCGGGCCTCGCTGGCGGCCCGGGGCGCGATCCTGGAGGCCGACGATCTTGACCAGGCCCTGGAACTGGCCAACCGGCTGGCTGCCGAACATCTGGAGATCATGGTTGCCGACCCCTGGGCCTGCGTCGACCGGATCCGCCATGCCGGGGCCATCTTCCTGGGCAATTATTCGCCCGAAGCGGTGGGCGATTACCTGGCCGGTCCCAACCATGTCCTGCCGACCATGGGCACGGCCCGCTACTCATCGGCCCTGGGGGTGGAGACCTTTTTGAAGAAGAGCAGCATCATCGCCTATAACCAGGCGGCCTTTCGTGCCGACGCAGCAGCGATCCAGGAACTGGCCGAACTGGAGGGGTTGAGCGGTCATGCCGGCTCGGTGGCGATCCGGCTTGGGAACAAGTCCTGAATTCCAGTATGACTGCGGCGGAAGCAAAGGCAAAAGCGAAAAAAATCCTGGAGCAGGGGCTGGCCCGGATGGGCATCAGCCTGCCGGATCCCACCGCAATGGAGCGGTTATCGCTCTACTGTGACGAGTTGTTGAAATGGAACCGCAAGGTCAACCTGGTGGCCCGGGAGGCAACCAGGGCGGAGATCCTGGAAAAGCATTTCCTTGATTCGTTGACCCTGCTGCCGCTCCTGCGGGAGGAGCATAACCGGCGGCCGAGTCTGCTCGACGTGGGCAGCGGCGCTGGTTTCCCGGGATTGGTTCTGAAGATTGCCTGGCCCGGGCTGGTGGTTACCCTGGTGGAGCCGCGGCGCAAGCGGGCCTTTTTTCTCCGCCATCTGATCCGCACCCTGGGCCTTGAAGGGATCAAGGTCCTGCGGGTCCGGCTGGCAGAGGGAGCTGAACCGGATCCCCTGGCCGGCCAGCGGTTCGATCTGATCACCAGCCGGGCCCTTGCCGATCTCGCCACCTTTCTGGCCCTGGTTGCCCCCTATCTCCGGCCGGCCGGCCGGATTATCGCCATGAAGGGCCCGCGCGGCACGGCTGAACTCGATTCCCTGGGCAAGAACCCGGCCTGGCCCCTGATCAGCAGCCGCACCTGGCAGCTCCCCTTTTCCAAGGGGCAGCGGTTGTTGCTGGTTTTCGGAGGGGGTAATAACCGTTCAAGCCGTTCGAACGTTTAAACGGTTTAAACGCTCAAACGGTTTATATGAAAGTCGTGCCGGACGAAGCTCGCTGTCCGGGGAGATTTTCATGGTTGGTTGTGGCTGCGGCCCCAAAATCATGGTCCAGCCATGCTGGTTAGTCGGAGCGGCCGAAGAACATATAGACCACCACTGCCAGGACCCCGGCCGCGCCGAACACCAAGGGCAGGACCTTGTTGAGCTGCACCCCGTCGTTGGTGGAGAGTTCCTGGACGTACTGGGTGCCGGTGAAGGCCCAGCAGCCGATAAAAATGCCCAGCAGGATCAGGTACTTGAAGGACTGCCGGTAGAGCAGGTACCCCACCAGGCAGACAAAGGGAACCAGGAAGTAGGGATTGGTGAACAGCCCGCTTAAATCAATTTCGCTGATCTGGGAAGGCACCTGGGTCGAGGCCCACCACTCGCTGATTTTGGTTATAAATCCAGACATACGGTTCCCTCTCTTTTTTGGTTATTTTTTGGTCCGTTTCTGGGATGTCTTGAATACCTGGATGGCGCAGTAGGAGCCGCACATACTACAGGTGGGCCCTTTGTCGGAACCACCCTCGTGGCGGAAGCGGGCCGCCTTTTCCGGATCAAGGGACAGCTCGATCTGGCCCTTCCAGTCAAGGTTGTTGCGTTTTTTGGCCATGGCGATGTCCCGGTCAAGGGCGCCGGCCACCCCCTTGACGATATCAGCCGCATGGGCGGCGATCCTGGAGGCGATCACCCCCTCGCGCACATCGTCGGGATTGGGCAGCTTGAGGTGCTCGGCCGGGGTGACGTAGCAGAGGTAGTCAGCCCCGGCCGCCGCGGCAATGGCGCCGCCGATGGCGCCGGTGATATGATCGTAGCCCGGGGCGATGTCGGTGACCAGCGGGCCGAGCACATAGAACGGGGCGTTCTTGCAGAGCTTTTTCTGGAGCAGGACATTGGCCTCGATCTGGTCCATCGGCATGTGGCCGGGCCCCTCGATGATCACCTGAACCCCGGCGTCCCACGCCCGTTCGGTCAACTCGCCCAGGTGGATCAACTCCTGGATCTGGTTGCGGTCGGTGGCATCGGCCAGGCAGCCGGGCCGGATGCCGTCGCCCAGGCTCAGGGTCACCTCATGTTCCTTGAGGATGGCGAGCAGGTCGTCGAACTGCTCGAACAGCGGGTTCTCCTTGTTGTTCCTGGTCATCCAGTCAATGGTAAACGATCCGCCGCGGCTGACCACGCCCAGCAGCCGTTTCTGGCTCTTGAACCGCTCCAGGGTGTTGCGGGTGATCCCGCAGTGGATGGTCATGAAGTCCACCCCGTCGATGGCCTGTTTCTCAATGGTCTTGAAGATGTGGTCCACCCTGACGTCGGCGATCTGTTTTTTCTGCTCTTCCACGGTCTCGGCAACCGCCTGGTAGATGGGCACCGTGCCCAGGGGCACCGGACAGTTGGCCAGGATCCCCCGGCGCACCGCGTCCAGGTCGCCGCCCATGCTCAGATCCATCAGGGTATCGGCGCCCGCCTTGACCGCAACGCATAGTTTCTGCATCTCCCGCTCCAGCTCGGGAAAATCCTTGGACGAGCCGATATTGGCGTTGATCTTGGTGGCCAGCCCCTTGCCGATGGCCATGATCTTTTCAAAGTTATGGTGTTTGTTTCTGGGAATGGCGATGGTGCCGGCTGCCACCCCGGCCATCAGGGTCTGGGGATCGATCCCCTCATGTTCGGCGCAGGAGGTGAAAAGGGGGGTCTGTTCCTGGTTTACGGCATCTTCACGTATGCTCATCAATCTTTCTCCACAATGTGGTCTGCGGCAACCAGCCGCTTCGGCTGATCTCAATAAGGGAGGTCGGAAGAAGGGGGTTGCGCCGGGTTATCTGCTGAACGTTGCCGGGTGTCCCGGTGCGGGGTAAACCGGGCCGGGATTTTTATATAGAAGGTATAACCAGGGTTCGTTGCGGCAACCTGTTTTTTAGAATCCCAGAGGATACCAGTGGCCTGGCCCGCATGTCAAGGTAATAGGTCCAAACCAGGGCCGGCTACGAAAAGCGCGTCCCCCCGGGTCAAGCCCGGATGGCGCGGCCGGAAGGAAAGAGAGTGACGCCCGGCTCAGGCGGGCACGGCTGTCCTGGTCCGGCCGGCGGCCGGTTCCTTAAAGGTGAAGGTCAATTGGTCGCCTTTAAGACCCACCCGCACCTCGCCGCCCCGGGTGAGCCGGCCGAACAGGATTTCCTCGGTAAGGGTGTCGCCGATCTCCTTCATGATCAGCCGGCGCAGGGGCCGGGCCCCGAACTCGGGTTGATAGCCCTTTTTTGCCAGCCAGGTGCGGGCCTGGTCGCTGAGCTGGATGGTCACCTTTTTCTCGGCCAGCTGGAGTTCCAACTCCACCACCATCTTGTCGACGATCCTCTTGGTGACCTCCATCGAGAGGGCGTTAAACGAGACGATCGCATCGAGCCGGTTGCGGAACTCCGGGGAGAAGAGGCGGCGGATCGCCTTCTGGTCCTTGCCTTTCTGGGTGCTGCCCATGAAACCGATCGGCCGCTCGCCCAGTTCCCGGGCCCCGGCGTTGGTGGTCATGATCAGGATAACGTTGCGGAAATCGGCCCGGCGGCCGGCATTATCGGTAAGGGTCGAGTGGTCCATCACCTGGAGCAGGATGCTGAACACGTCCGGATGGGCCTTTTCGATCTCATCCAGCAGCAGGACGCAGTAGGGATGCTTGCGGATGGCATCGGTGAGCAGCCCGCCCTGGTCAAAGCCGACATATCCCGGAGGGGCGCCGATCAGCCGGGCCACCGCATGTTTCTCCATGTATTCACTCATGTCGAAACGCTCGAAGTGGATTGACAGGGCCGCGCTTAACTGGCGGGCCACCTCGGTCTTGCCCACCCCGGTGGGCCCGGCAAAGAGAAAGGAGCCGGTGGGCGAACCAGGATGACCCAGCCCGGCCCGGGACCGTTTTACCGCGCTGACCAGGGCCGCCACCGCCTGGTCCTGGCCGAAGATCACCGTCTTGAGCACGGTGGCCAGGTTTTTGAGCCGGCTGATCTCGCCGCCGGTACTGGTGGTGGCCGGTACCCGGGCCATCCTGGATACCACCGCCTCCACGTCGCGCACGGTGATTATCCGTTTTTTGCGGCCCTTGGCGTGCTCCTTGAGCCGGAAGGCGGCGCCGACCTCGTCGAGCACGTCGATTGCCTTGTCCGGCAGGAAACGGTCGTTCAGGTAGCGGCCGGCCAGTTCGGCGGTGGCCTTGAGTGCTGCCCGGGAATAGCTGATCCCGTGGTGTTCCTCGTAACGGGACTTGAGCCCGCGCAGGATTGCAATGGTCTCAGCCTCCGACGGCTCGCTGACATCGATTTTCTGGAAGCGCCGGGCCAGGGCCCGGTCCTTTTCAATATGGTTTTTGAACTCCTCGTAGGTGGTGGAGCCGATGCAGCGGAGTATTCCCGACTGCAGGGCCGGCTTGAGCAGATTGGAGGCGTCCATGCTGCCGCCGCCAGTGGCGCCGGCCCCCACCACGGTGTGGATTTCGTCAATAAAAAGGATGGCGTTCTCCTTTTTCTCAATGGCGGTGATCACCGCCTTGAGCCGCTGTTCGAAATCACCGCGATACTTGGTCCCGGCGAGCAGGCTGCCCATCTCCAGCAGGTGGATCTCCGCCCGGCGCAACAGTTCCGGCACCAGGTTATCGTGGATCCTGAGGGCCAACCCCTCGGCCAGGGCGGTCTTGCCCACCCCTGGTTCACCCACCAGCAGCGGGTTGTTCTTGCGCCGCCGGCAGAGTACCTGCATCATCCGCTCCAGTTCGGGCCGGCGGCCGATCAGGGGGTCGATCAGGCCCTGGGCCGCCCGGCTGGCAAAGTTCACCGTGTACTTTGCCAGGGTGGCGTCAACCGGGTTTTTTTCTTCAGGCTTGGTTTCCGGTGTCTTTTCGTCGCCGTCGGCCGGGCCGTGGGAGATCTGCTCCACCACGTTCATCCGGTGCAGCCCCTCGGACTGGAGAAAGTAGACGGCGTGGGAATCAGGCTCGGAAAAGATCGCCACCAGGACATCGCCGGCATCCACCTCCTGCTTGCCGCAGTTCCGTACATGGCCGATGGCCCGTTGCAGGACCCGGTTGAAGCCGATGGTCTGGGACGGCTCCCGGTCGGCCGGGGTCCTGATGATCGGCAGTTCGCCGGCAAAAAAGTCTTCAAGCCGTTTTTTGAGGTTGTCGACACTGCCGCCGCAGTTGGTGATGATCCGGACGGCGAGCCGGTCCCGGAGCAGTCCGTAGAGCATGTGCTCCACGGTGACGAATTCGTGGCTGTGGGTCTTGGCCTCGCGGATGGCCATAACCAGGGCCATCTCCAGTTTACGATTAAACATAAGGCTCGTGTCTCCTCCCTGTTGCTGCGCAAGCGGGTCTTTTACTTTTTATTCCCCGTGGTGGGCGGCAGGGAACTCATACTTTCTCCATGCTGCATTTGAGCGGATATTCGTTCTGGCGGGCCAGTTCGTGGACCACCGCGACCTTGGTTTCCGCCACCTCCCGGGTGTAGACCCCGGCCACCCCGATTCCCTGCTGGTGTACGTTGAGCATGATCCTGGTGGCCTCGGCCGTTGATTTCCGGAAGATCTTTTCAAGGATGATCACCACGAACTCCATGGCGGTGTAGTCGTCATTGTGGAGGAGTACCTTGTACAGCGGCGGCTCGGCCACGTCCTGCTTTTTTTCGGTTACGACCCAACCTTCGAATTCAGGGTTTGTTCTGCCCATTTTTTTGAGAAAAGTTTGCGTGGGGAACGGTATGCGCCGCCGCCTAAACAAGGCCGCCGCAGCGTTGGTATTCAGGATCCTGTCTGGACCAGATCATATAAATTGTAATCACTGGCCCGACGGATTGCCATTGGTTTTAAGAGATTTTTTTACACGGACGGGCGCCTTGCCTCTGCCGGCGGCCGGATCAGGGCCAGCAACAGGTTCTCCAGGATAAGCGGCCCGGGCACGGCCGAGCCCTTGAGGCGGTATTCGGCCTCGAGCAGTCGGCGGAGCGCCGACTGGAGCAAGGGCCGGCTGAATTTTTCCGCCTGGAGAAACTGCATGTACAGGGCATAGGGATGGCCCTGCCAGAGCGAGTCCCAGTCGTTGCGCACGGTTTTGAGGTTGGGTAAATAGTCGCGCTGAAAGGCGGGAAACGACATGCCCCTGGAGTAGCGGGGCTCGGCCGCCTCTTGAAACGAGCGGAGGAGCAGGAGTTTTCTGATATGGTTGCGCAGGGTGGCCAGGATGACCAGGGCATGAATCCCGTTTTCCTGGAGCCGGGCCGCGATGAGCAGGGCCCGGTCCAACTGCTGCCGGGTAAAGGCATCGGTGAGTTCATACAGGGCCTCCTCCCGGGTCCGGCCGATCACCGCATCCACGTCAGCCGGGGTGATGGTGGTTGCCTTGCCCACCGACAGGGCCAGCTTCTCGGTCTCCAGCACCGCGGCCACCGGATGGAACCCCACCCGTTCAAGGAGAATCGCCTCGGCCCGGGGGGCGAGTTTCTTGTCAAACCCGGCCAGGGTGTTCCGGACCAGTTCCTTGATCACTGCTTCCTGGTTTTTGCGCGCCGCGCTGCTGCCGCCGCTGTCCACCGCCAGGTCGATGACCACCCCCTGTTGTTCGACAAATTTATAGAGCCGCTTACGTTTGTCCACCGCCTCGGCGGCCAGGATCAGGATGTTATCCGTGGGAATTCCGGCGGTAAAGGCATTGATGAAAAGATCGGCCGCATCACCCCCGGCCACCTGGACCTGTTCGGCCTTTGCGGCTTTACGTTCCGGCAGTTCCTTGACCCAGGCGAGATCGGCCTTGGGTTTGGCAAATCCGAACAGGTTCTTCCAGCGGGCCGCGGCAAGGGCGCCGATCTCCCGCTGATCAAGCTTTACCGCGGCAGGGCCGGCCGATTCCAGCATCTGCCCGAGATAGCGGCCGGCCTTGTCCGGTTGCTTGGCCGCCATTGCCTTGGCCGCCTTGTCCCACAGGGTCCTGGCCACCCCTTTTGAAAAAAACAGTTTCGAGTCAATGACCCGGAAGAGGCGCCGGCCCGGGAACAGGCTGTAGGTGCGGATCAGGTTCAGGGTCTTGCTGAAATCCTCCTGATCGCCGTCGATGTGGTGGATCTGATTCCGGTGGGTTTTCGGGTCGGGAAGCAGCCGGTCGACCAGTTCGCCGATTGCCTGACGACAGAGATAACGCTCCCCGAAAACCAGGTAGAACTGGGCAATGTCGCCCCTGGTTACACTGTTATAGAGTTTGGCCAGATCGTTGCGTTTGTAAACCGGCATGGTCTGCGGACAGTGAAACTGTGAATTGTGAAAAGTTATTTATTAATTGTATCAACGTTTTATAGTCATTTCACATCTTGCATTTTACATTTAACCATTACCTGATCTTAATACAACATCTCGTGAATGCCAACCAGGGTTACCCGGTCGGCCAGCTGGTCCTGGAATTCGCGCAGGGCGGCGAGGGTGGCGGGATAGGGGTGGCCGATGCCCACGGCCCGGCCATATTTTTCCGCATGGGCCACCAGTGCCTCAAGCTGGACCATGATCTTTGTCCTGTCCTGGACATTGTCAAGGAAGATATGCCGGCGGGCGGTCTTGATCCCCATGGCCACGGCCAGGCCGGCGCCCGTGCTGTTGGCCGAGGTGAGGCTGTCGATAAAAAAAAGGTTTCTCTGCTTGAGCATGGTCAGCAGGGCGGTCATGGCTTCCGGGTCTTCACTGAAGCGGGAGCCCATGTGGTTGTTGACCCCGATGGCGGTGGGGACCCAGGCCAGATCGGCGTCCAGGTTCTGCTCAAGCTCTTTTGTGGACATCTTCAGCAGCAGGGCGCCCGGACCTGGATCCCATTTGTGGTCGGACGGTTCCATGGGCAGGTGGAGGAGTACGTCGCGGCCCAGGTCATGGGCCTTCCGGGCCGTGACGGTCGTAAAGGGGCCAAAGGGAAGAAAGGAGAAGGACAGGTTGCTGTCAAGGTCCAGAAACTGGTTGTCAAGCCTGCGGTGGAACCCCATGTCATCGATGATGATCGCCAGCCGTGGTTTTTCAGGCATCGACCCGGCCCGGGAAGGCGGGGCCGGGGATTCGGCGGAGTCCGGCGATGGCGTGATCTTCACCGCCGCCGGGCGCAGAACCGGCAATGATCGGGCCGGGGGAGACGGGCCCGGTGTTCTGGTTGCCGGAGGAGTGCGGAGAAAGATAACATAGCCGGTGACCGCCAGGGTGACCGTGGCCAGTAGGACGAATAATGCCGGCGCCAGCCAGGCCTTATTGAAAAGAACGCGGATGGGTTTTTTTTTCTTT
>JAKITW010000027.1 GCA_021647905.1 Desulfobacterales bacterium
TTTTACGGTGGCTATTATTGTCGGTCTCGCAACAACCCGCTCGACGGACGTGATTCGTCTTGTAACTTGTTGATTTTATTGGGTGGCATTTGAAGCCTTTCGGGTTGTTACGAGTTCATCATTATTGTCGGTCTCGCAACAACCCGCTCGACGGACGTGATTCGTCTTGTAACTTGTTGATTTTATTGGGTGGCATTTGAAGCCTTTCGGGTTGTTACGAGTTCATCATTATTGCCTGAGGGGTTTATGTTCAATTTTGAAGCGTTGGGCCCGGAGCAGTGGCAGGACAGGGATTCAGGCTGAAAAAAACTTGACATCCGGGGCAAGTTTCTCTACCTTGGGACCCGTCATTACCACCTGATCGAGCTGGGGGATCGTCTAATGGCAGGACAGCAGACTCTGACTCTGCTTATCGGGGTTCGAATCCCTGTCCCCCAGCCAGTACCTTTTCCTCTCTATCCCCGGTCCCGGGTTACTGCCACAAAGTGTCATAATCTGGCCCAGGAGTGACAAAATTTGTCACTGGACCTTTGCAGGCTGTTTTTTCTTCTTTCTTCTTTTTCAGTTCCTGGCGGGGCGATGGCGTGCGTATCGCAACAACACTCTGAATTATTATAAAAAAAATTTCTTGCCAGAAAACATCTTCGATGGTAATCCTTTGCCTGGCACTGGAATTGCTTGGTTTATTATAGACGAATCCAAGCAGATCATAAAACAAGCAACACAACCAGCAACCATTAAAGAGACATCCATTTCACAGGGAGTGCGAACGGAAGACAACCGGACCGAGGGAGGGGGGCTGGGTGTTTGACGGCCCGAACATGAAACAACCAATGAATATTCATACCAGTTGAGGAGGAAAAAGGATGAACATGCTCAGAATAGAAAGAGGCCAGAAAGGTTTTACCCTGATCGAGCTGATGATCGTTGTCGCCATTATCGGTATCCTCGCCGCCGTGGCCGTGCCGGCCTACATGAAGTACATCGGCCGGTCGCGGGTCACCTCGATGATCATGCCCACGGTTCATTCGATTGAGACCAACATTGCCGAGCATTATGCGGTCAACGGTACCATGGTAAGCACCACCGACCAGAGGACCGCCATGCAGGCTGATGCGGACACCACCTATCTTGACGGGATCACGATTACTTCTTCCGGTATTCTGAAAATTACGGTCGATGCTGCTGCCAGCACCCAGAAGCTGAACGCCTATGACGGTACCGTGCTTATTGCGGATCCCACCTACTCCGGCGGCAAGATCACCAAGTGGTCCCTCAGCGGCAGCCTGAAGGACAGCGTTGGCCTGAAAGATTAATCTGACCGACATCCACTGTCCGCCGACAACAGCCGCACCTCCATCGGGTGCGGCTGTTTTTGTTATTACAGTCAGGTGCCGACCTTGCTGGAAAGTAATCGGCGCGGGACCCCCGGCCCGCTGTTTCCGGGGAACCGGTCCAGCATGGAAAAGGTTGTCCCGTGAACGACCAACAGGAGGGCTAAATGGGTCTCGTTTTGACACCAGCCTGTTTTCTTTCCAAGGGTATAATGCCGGCTCACCCCTTTGTTCCCTCGCATGGGCGGCTATGAACGCCCCCCGGAATCACCCAGGCCCAGTGGTGGTATGATAGACAGATTTTTAGCCATTTCCCCAGGCCGCTTTCTGCTGGCCGTTCTGTTGTTAGTCTGCGCCAGTTACAGCAACACCCTTTATTCTCCCCTGGTCCTGGATGACATGCACTCCTTTGTCGAGGAGCCCAGGATCTACCAGGACGATTTTTCAGTACAATCATTGACCGAGCTTGCCGACACCCGGTTCGGCAAGGCCCGGTTCGTTCCACTGCTCTCTTTTTCCCTGAACCACTATTTTTCCCGGGGCAAGATTGTTCACTATCACCTGACTAATATCGCCATTCATCTGCTGGCGGTGGTGGCCCTTTTTTTCTTTCTCAAGGCCTTGTTGCGTACCGAGACCGGCAAAAAGAGCATCTTGTTGCTGAACCCCGAGCACTATGTCCTCTTTGTCTGCGGCCTGTGGGCACTCAATCCGGTGCAGACCAATGCGGTAACCTATATTGTCCAGCGGATGACAGCCCTGGCCGCGCTGTTCTACCTGGCCGCGCTTGCCTTTTATCTGTACGGTCGTCTCGCCAAAGGCCCCATGCGCCGGCTCCTGTTTTTTGGGGGATGTGGTCTGGCGTCGGCGCTTGCCTTTCTGTCAAAGGAAAATTCCTATACCCTGCCGGTGGCAATTCTGCTGGTTGAGGGGATGTTCGTTTCACCGCATCTGCCCCGGCGGCTCCTCGGTTCCATAAGGTGGTATCACTGGCTTGTGGCAGTGGTCGGACTGGGTCTGCTGTTACCCTTTGTTGTTCACACCTGGCAGATACACACCGCTGACTATTCAATCAGGTATTTTACCCTGGAAGAACGGCTGCTGACCCAATTGCGGGTGGTTGTCTTTTACCTTTCTCTGCTGGTTCTGCCCTTGCCGCAACGGTTGAACCTTGACCATGATTTCGTGTTGTCCACGGCCTGGCTTGCGCCGCCCACCACCATCCTGTCCGGTATGCTGTTGGCCGGGCTTTTTGTCGCGGGGATAATGGCCAGGAGACGGGTGCCCCTTTTCTCCTTTGGCGTGTTCTGGTTTTTCCTCAACCTGCTGATCGAGTCCACCGTAATTCCCCTTGAACTCATTTTCGAGCATCGACTGTACCTGCCGTCAATCGGTTTCTTCATGGGAGTGGTCGCTGTTATTGATTTCGGGGTGGCACGGTCGCGTCCCCGGCGGCCGGCCGAGGCCCGCAAGATTGTTTTGTTGGTTATGATTATCCTGATTACGGTTTCCTCTGTTTTGACCACCATCCGCAACGAGGATTGGCGCGACTCCCTGACCATCTATGAGGATTGTTATCTGAAATCCCCGGAAAAGTCCCGGGCCGTGTCAAACTACGGGATGGTTCTGGCCGGGGCCGGCCGGCGCACCGAAGCCCTTGCGCTCCTGGAGCGGGCCCTTGACATGGGCCGGAGGCACAATGAGGAATATATCACTACTGCCAACAATATTCTGAATATCCATAAGAGTCAGGGTGAATATGAAGAGGCGGTCAAGGCAGGGGAAAGATATTTTGCCAACATGACCTATGATCTGAACTTTGCCGGTTTTGATAAGTTTACCCGTAACTGGGGGTATGCGTATTTTAAAACCGGCAGGTATGAAGACGCCCTGAACACCTATACCACCGGCCTTCGGTTCAGTATCAATCCCCAACCATTGCTGCTGGCGACAAACAGACTGTTCGTTGCGGCCAACGAAACAGAGGAGGGGCGAAAAGAGCTGGGCCTGACCGGTGAACCGGTTGACGTTCCCTTGAAAATGGCCCGGCTGTCCCTGTTGTTGCGGCTCTACGACCAGGCGGACAAATATCTTCAAACGGCCCGGGAGTTGCAGCCTGAACATCCCCTCCTGCAACAGCTCCAGGGGGAGTTGGAAGAACAACTTGAAAAGAACAGGCTGGCGCGGCAACAGTTTCAAATCAGTAATGACCAGGCATACCGCGATAATGGATGGTTCCGTTTCTATATTACCCTGGCCAGATTTGTCATGTCTCACTACCCGCCCCTTATGGGACGGCCGTTATACTGGCTTCTGGACCAAGCCCGGGGCAGCGCCCCTGACAGCCCGTTTGTTGCCGTGTATCTGGCCCGCTGGGAGATGCACAACGGCCGGCAGGAGGAAGCGGTCCAGCGGCTGGAACGCGCCCTGCGCAGCCAACCGGATAACGTGATGTTGCTGGGCGCGCTCGGCCCTGATTATCTTGGCCTGGGCCGGACCGGTCAAGCAGTGGAGATTTTTACCCGGATCCTGGAGTTGTTCCCCGGTCATCCCCAGTGGGCTCAGTTGGAAAAAATAGTTGCGGACTGGGAAGCCTTGCAGGGCAAGGCGATTCCAGACCCGACCAGTTCTTAACGTCTTTTTCAGGAATAGCTGACTGGGCGTGCCGGGGGAGTAGCGGCCTTGTTGTTCAGCGGTCGTTCGTTTTGGCGGTGAATGGTCTTGAGTATTGATCTGGCCAAGCGGAGCAGCTCCTCTTTTTTGCCGGTGTAGTTGTTGGTGAAAAGGGTGAGGTAATGCGCTGCAAGGGATGGTCTGGGCTGGTAGCGGTAGTAGAAAAGGCCGAGATAGAGGTCGGCAAGCTCGTCCTCCGGGGCCTTGATTTTAATAAAATGACAGAGATCCGCCAACAGGTCCAACGGCAGTACCAGTGTTGCCGTGGAAAATTGTTTTTTTCGCATCAACTGGAAATAGGCGATATATGCCTGGAGCATTGTTTTTTTGATCCGGGGTTGGCGGCCAATGTCCACTGCGGCAAGCCAGGTCAGGTACGAGCGTAGAAAGGGGGCATTGCGGCGCAACAGTTCTTCGGTGGATACGGTCTTGTCCGGAGTTGTAACCTTCCAGACAATACCCTGGAGGGAATTGGAAAGCCGGGCCGGAGTGTCTTCGTTATATTCGGCCAGCAGGGTGTGAATATTGGTTGCCGCATAGATATCAACACCACTGTCAAGGAGCGCCCGGAGCCACTGGACGGTTGAAACCCTGGTCGGTGGTGGGACAGGGCCGGTTGGCCCTGGGACAGCGGTTTCTCCGCCAGGATGCCGCAGGCCGGTCCTGTCACCGAACCGCGAGGAGAAGTAGTTGCGGTAGTCGGCGGTTTTTGTCATCGGCCAGGCCAGGCAGGCTACGTCGCGGCGGAAGCCCTCGACCTCCTGCAGGTAGAAGGTGGTGAAAATGTTGCTGTCGGAGTTCAAGATGAGCATGCTGTCGGGGGAACAGCCGGACAGAACATCACGGCCTGCCTGCAGTTCAATGTCAATGGTATCGTAGTTTGTCTGCCGGGCGCCGTTTGAAATGGTGATGATGAGTATGGCGACCGGTGCGAACACGGCAACATGGCGCCCATATTTTTTGTAACCGCCCCGGAAGGCCGGGAGCAGCCGGTCAAGGGCCAGGATCGCCAGCATGGTGGCGACCAGGTTGGGCATGAGATACATCCGGGCCAGGATCTCCTCTTCAAAGCCGTGCTTGGCTGGAGCATTTACCATCAGGAAAAAGCACAGTGACGACAGAAACCAGACCAGGCAGGTCGCATCGCGGAGGGAAAACCGGCAGGCGAGGGTGCGCAGGACCTGCCAGATAACCAGGACGCCGGAGAAGATGGTGAGACCCTGGCTGGAAAAGAGACCGGTGACCAGGTATCGGTTCAGCCAGTAGGTGGCGGCCAGGGTCTGATCGCCAGCGGCGGTGAGCGAAAAGGTGCCGTAGAGCCGCCGCAGAAAGAGGTCGATCAGGTCCTGAAGATTATGCACGGATATACCCAGGGCACTGACCGGATTGGTGAAGAGCCAGGTGCTGATCACCGGCTGCAGGTAGCAGGCCAGACCCAGGAGGAAGGCGCCGATGAGCCATGAAAATTCCTTGATTCGGGTCCGGTTGTCGGGAAGCTTGAGCCAGTAATACCCGTAAATAAGAAAGAATCCCGGGAACAGAAAGACAATGGAATGGTGATTGGCTCCGCCCAGGCCGGCCACCAGCCCCAGGCCGCGGGTCGCGGGGTGAAATTTGTTCTTGCTGATGGTGAAAAGGGCCAGATAGATGCCGATGGAACAGATAAGGATGTGCAGGGAAAAGACCTCGGCAGCGGTCAGCCAGCGGATGCTCATGGGAGAAAAGACATAAAAACAGCCGCCGATCAAAATGGCCGCCGGCTGGACGTCAATCAGCCGAAGTGCCTTGTACAGGACGACAATCGCGGCCAGGAAACAGAGGGTGGAAAAGAGGTTATAGGTATAGATGACGTTGCTGAACGGCGAGATGAGCGAAAAAAGCTTGCCCAGGAGTATGTAGAGCGGATAGCCGGGCGGATGGGCAATGCCCAGGTTGAAACTGGCGGCGATCATCTCGCCGGAGTCGGCGCCGACCAGATGGTCGCTGGTAAAGGAGATATAGATGGCGGCCACTGCCAGAAGGAACAGGCCGGGCAAACCGCGGGCAAACCTGTCGATTTTTTGCTGAGACTGGTTTTTTTTATGGGCAGCGGCGGGAGTATTCATTGTTTTTTGGGACGACCGATGCAATAATGACAAGATTTTCAGCCCGTTGGAAATGGGCCGGGCCAAGATTTTTGGTAAACATTCAGTAACCCCCCTCCTGTCGGGAAAGGGGTTTTCTTCTACCAACGGCCGCTCCATTGAAAAGGGCCGGCTGTTCATAAACAGGCTATCAAGCAGGAACTCGCTTCGCCGCGGCGGCGATTCGGAAGCCATAAGCATATCATGCCGAAGTTGTTTCAATTTCCGCTTTTGCCGTCACGGCCGCGGCTCAAGGTCCGCTACACCGTTCGGTATAAGAAAACCCCTTTCCCGGTCCAACGTCAAACGTACGGGGCTTACCGAAACCTTACGATTTTTGAGGTGTGAAGAGCAAGGACGCGATGTCGGCATCAAGGTGTTTCTTCATGGAACGTTACCATGGGCCGGACGGGTTGGAAGATTGGTGGCAACGATAGATTCATGAAAGGTCTGGTTATAATTCCCACGTTCAACGAGGTTGACAATATCGCCCTGGTCGTTGCCAAGACCCTGGAGGCGGACCCTGGGCTTGATATCCTTATTATCGATGATAACTCACCGGACGGCACCGGAACGCTGGCCGACAGCCTGGCCGACCAACAGCCGCGGGTCCACGTCCTCCACCGGCCGCGGAAGCTGGGCCTGGGAACCGCATATATTGCAGGTTTTAAATATGCGGTCAATCGAAAATACGATCTGATTTTTGAGATGGACGCTGATCTGTCCCATGATCCGAAGTATCTGCCGGACTTCATTGAGGCTGCCACCACCGCCGATCTGGTGATCGGGTCGCGTTATCTCAACGGGGTCAATGTGGTTAACTGGCCCATGCACCGCCTTTTGCTCAGCTATCTGGCCAATATCTATGCCCGTCTCATTACCGGCATGTCGGTGCGGGATCTTACAAGCGGCTTCAAATGTTTCCGGCGGGAGGTCCTTGAGAGCCTGGACCTGACCCGGATCTCCTCCGAGGGCTATGCCTTTCAGGTCGAGATACATTTTCGTGTGTGGAAGAAGGGGTTTGTCCTCAGGGAGATACCTATTGTCTTCACTGATCGTACTTGCGCCTCGACCAAAATGGACAGCCACGTGATAGTCGAGGCCGTCTGGATTGTCTGGAAAATGAGATTGCTCGCCCTTGCCGGGAAGCTGTAAGGCTTTTTTAAGGGAGACGTGGTCGTATTGGCGGGCAGATGAACAGAATAAACGGGATAAAGCCAAGGTATTTTCTGTATGGGCTCTTACTCCTTGTCTTTGCCGCTTATGCCAATACCCTCTTTTCTCCACCGGTTCTTGATGATTTCACTGCCTTTGTAGAGAATCCTGCACTTGAAGTGGAGGATTTTTCCTGTCAATCTCTCCAGAAGATTGCCGGAGGGCGTTTCGGGATAACCCGCTTTCTGCCTCAACTCTCATTTGCGGTTGACAGGCGGCTGGGCAATGGGTTCATCATCCAGTTTCATCTGACCAACATTGCCATCCACCTCGCTGTTGTCTTTGCTCTGGTCATGTTCCTGCGAGCCGTGTTCCGCACCCGGGTGGGCAGAGAATCTGCCGGAGAATTTATAAGTCCCGACATGATGATCGTGCTTATCTGCGCCCTGTGGGCCTTGCATCCCGTTCATACCAATGTCGTTACATATATTGTCCAGAGGATGACGTCCATTGCGACATTATTTTATATTATCTCCCTGGCCGCGTATATTGAGGCTCGAATTGCCGCCGGGGTAAGAAAGTATTTGTTATTCTTCGTTTTTTTCTGTGCAGCCCTGGCTTCTTTTTTCAGTAAAGAGATTTCCGCAACCCTGCCGCTGGCCGTTATTCTCATTGAGTGGATTTTGATTAACCCGGAGTGGGGGAGGGACGTTTTCTCTCGGTTACGGTGGTATCACTGGCTGGCAGTGGTTATCATTCTGTTGCTTCTGGTTCCATTACTCCATTATCCCTGGAATGAGGTTGCCAAGGGGTATGCTTCACGCCATTTCACCCTGGGGGAGCGGCTCTTGACCCAGGCACGGGTTGTTGTTTTCTATATTGGCCTGCTTCTTCTGCCCTGGCCCGGCTGGATGAATCTTGACCATGATTTTGTCGTGTCGACATCCTTTCTTGACCCGCCGTCAACGCTTTTCTGCATTCTACTGCTGGTGTTGTTTCTGAGCGGTGGATTCGCCATGCGCAGGCGCTGCCCTCTTGTTTCATTCGGCGTGATATGGTTTTTTCTGCATCTGGCCCTGGAATCGACGGCCATTCCCCTGGAATTGGTTTTCGAGCACCGGCTCTACCTGCCTTCAATAGGTTTCTGGCTTGCTGTTGTCAGTGGATCCGGGGCGATGCTGGCAAGGTCTCCCTTCAGGGTCAACCGGAATGCATGTATTATTTCATTGGTGCTGGTTGTCGCGGTTTTCACGGGGTTGACCCGAACGAGGAACACGGCCTGGGAGAGTCGGTTGACCCTCACCATGGACTGCGCCATAAAATCACCTGCCAAGGCCCGTGCCGTGGCAAATTATGGCGAGGCTCTGGCCCAACAGGGGGACTTTGCGGAAGCGTTGCCAGTTTTGGAACGGGCTCTTGCAATCAGCCGTCCGCACCAGGAAGAATTTATCAGTGTCGCAAGCAATATTGTAACTCTCTTGGGCCAGCAGGGTCGGCATGGCGAGGCCATTTCCCGCGGCGAGACATACTGGCGGCAGATGTCTACACAAATGAACTTGATTAATCTTCCGAAATTCATGCTGGCCCTCGGGAGATCCTGTGCCCGGGCCGGCCGCTTCAGTGACGCCTTTCAGGCCCTGGTCATCGGTCTGCATTTCAGCCCCGGGTTGGATGCTCTTCATGATATGTTGCTGAGGGTATTACAGGATGCAAGTCGTGACGAAAGGGCGCGGGGCGAACTCGGCCTGGATGAAAATAACGGTGCGCTATACAGACGGATGGCCGAGGTGATGCTGGACGTTCGTGAGTATGAACTGGCCGGGCAGTACCTTGACAGGTATACGGAGTTGGCTCCTGATGATCTGGCGAAGCAGTTGCGTGATACTCTTGGGACCGTAAGAGATCTCAATCAAAGGGAGGAACGGTTGCTTCAATTACAAAATGATCAGGTATACAGAGAAGATACGGCATTTCATGTTTATATGAATGCCGCGCTTTTTTTTGAAAAATATTATCCGCTTTTTCAAGGAACTATAGTAAAAAGTCTTCTGGCCATGCTGGAAAGACGCAGTCCCGGGCATCCTTTTGCAGGGCTCCTTCGTGTTCGATGGAAAGCCCGACACTGTGATAAGGCTGAAGCAATTCAAGAAGCCGAGGCTCTGGTCGCACGCCATCCTGATTTTATTCCGGCACTAACTCAACTTGTCAGGTATTACCTTGATGAGGGGAGGAGAGAAGATGCCGCTCCATACCTTCGCCGGATATTATCCCTCTACCCCGGCCATTATAATTGGATGTATTATGAAAAGGTGGAGCTGGTGTCCCTGCCCGGGAGTAAGGGGGCACTGTTGCGAGATGCCTTTGGGGATATCGGCGGACAAAGGGTGATACAGGATGCTAAATGAAAAAATAACCGTGGTGCTCCCCGCCTTTAATGAGAAGGAAAATATAGGGGAGACGATTCTCTCCATCCGGGCCCATCTCCCTGAATGCGAGATCCTGGTGGTTGACGACGGCTCCACCGATGGGACCGGGGAGATCGCCCGGCAGGCCGGGACCCGGGTCTGTACTCATCCGTATAACATTGGCAACGGGGCCGCGGTCAAGACCGGGCTCAGGAACGCCAGGGGCGACTGGGTTGTTCTGATGGACGCGGATGGCCAGCACAACCCGGCCGATATTGCCGGGCTGCTGGCGCACAGGGACCGGTATGACATGGTGGTCGGCGCCCGGGGCAAGGATTCGGAGACCAGGTGGCACCGGGATCTGGCCAACCGGATTTTCAACGGCCTGGCCGGTTATGTGACCAGGTTCAAGGTGCATGATCTTACCTCCGGATTCCGCCTGCTGCGAAGGGCCACGGCGCGGCAGTTCATCTATCTGCTGCCCAATACCTTTTCCTATCCCTCCACCATTACCATGGCCTATCTGCGTAGCGGCCGGAGCGTGAAATATGTCCCGATCAGGACCCGGGCCAGGAAGGGCAAAAGCAAGATCAGGCTGGCCCGCGACGGGGTCCGCTTTCTCTTGATTATCACCAAGATCGCCACCCTGTTCTCCCCGTTCCGGATCTTTTTGCCGGTGAGCTTTGTCTTTTTTCTCACCGGAGTGATGTATTATGTCTACACTTTTATTACCACGCATCGTTTTACCAACATGTCCGCCTTACTGCTGACAACATCGGTTGTCATCTTCATGATGGGATTGATCTCGGAGCAGATTTCCCAGATGCGCTACGAGCGGATTGACCGGGATGGAGAAGAGTAGATCTCAGACCCTGGCCGCGGATTCAACCCTGTTGCCGGCCCGGTAAAATTCCCCGCGCCGAGATCGAAAAGAGATACAATGTTCAGGAAATATCAATGGTATAGCTGGGCTCTGCGGCTGGCTGTCTTTTTTGCCGTGTTCTGGGTCATCGGCCGGAATATCGGCGAGATCAGACGGTATGACTTCAGCTGTGACTGGCGGCTCCTTTTTTTCAGTTTTGTCTCGCTTACTATCGGTTACCTTGCCATTGTCAGGGTATGGATAGGGTTGACCGGTGAGTTCGGCATCCGGGTTCCCTTTGCAAAGGCAGCCAAGGCCTGGTTTGTTTCTCAGCTCGGCAAGTATGTCCCCGGCAAGGTCGTCCTGCTGTTGGTACGGTTTGATGTGTACCAGGGATATCCGAAGCGCACCATTGTCATTGCCACCTGGATCGAGTACGTCGTCTCCCTGGTTGCCTCCGGGATGCTGATCCTGCTGGCCCTGGCCGCGGCGCCGCAACTGGTGCCGCCCACTGTCCGTTGGCTGGCCGGGATTGGGACGCTGCTTTTTATGGGACTGCTCTGGCCGCCCTGGCTGGCCCGCTACGTCAACTGGGGTTTAGTGGCTCTGGGTAAGGATACCATTGACGAGTTTCCGTCCTATCCGGCCCTTCTTCGTTTCGTCGGGGGGTTTGTGTTTGTCGGCCTGCTCCACGGCCTGGGCCTGTTCTTGACCATCCGTTCCTTTTTTGCCGTGGATTTTTCATAC
This sequence comes from Desulfobacterales bacterium, assembly GCA_021647905.1. Lineage (NCBI taxonomy): Bacteria > Pseudomonadati > Thermodesulfobacteriota > Desulfobacteria > Desulfobacterales > Desulfobacterales bacterium. The sequence continues at coordinate 11,300 of JAKITW010000027.1, forward strand.
TTTCTCATTATTGCCGGGGTGTACGAGGCGGCCGCCCTCATCGGCCTGGCGGCGGTGTTTGCTCCCAGCGGCTTAGGGGTGCGGGAGGGTGTGCTGTTTCTCGTGCTCCCCTTGTTTCTTCCCCTGCCGGTCGTTATTGTCAGTTCCATCCTTATCCGGTTGATCACCACCGGGGTGGAGCTGTTGTTGAGTTGTCTATTCCTCGGCCTTGACAAGTATTCCGGCACCAGCGGCAGACCGGTGTACTCGCAACATGGATAGGTGGTTGAGCAGGGTGCAACCGGCAGACATGAACCAGGACAGGAGCATTTACATAATCAGCGGCAAGTCGCCAATGAACCTGCCCGGCGGGCTGGGTGCCTATGCCATCAACCTGGCTAGAATTTTCAGGGAACTGGGCTATGCGGTTTCTGTTCTCGGTTTCAGTGAACAGGCGGATGAGTTTCAGCGGGACGGCATTACCTTTATCCATGTTCACACCCCCTTTGACCGGCTCAAGGGGTTGGGGGTTGGCCTTATCACCCCCTATTTCCTCCGGACTCTGCGCCGGAAGATCGACGCTGATAACGCCGGAGAGATCCTGGTCTACGGCATGGCCAGCTGGAATTACGTGGGGATTCGGTTGAAGAAGGCGTTGCCGGGGCGCAATATAAAGACCCTGGTGAGCTGTTTCACCACCCATAAGCATGAGCTGATGGGCCATATCCGGGGGGCGCCGATCCGGGATTACGGCCCTGGCCCCTTTATCAAGTACGGGCTGGCCTATCTGCTCGACCTGATTTTTGTCCGGGGTTTCGACCGGACGGCGATCATGGGCGCGGACCGGATAATCGTTCATTATCAATCCACCAGGAAGATTCTGGAGGAGGATTACGGCGCCGTTTCTCCGGAACGGCTCCGCACCATACCCTACTGCGTGGAAATCTATAAAAGGATATCCTCTGAGCAGCGGGACAAGGAGGTCCTGGCGATCGGCAAGGAGCGGCCCTGGGTGGTGGTGATCTGCCGGCAGGATCCGCGCAAGGGCATCAACACCTTCTTAAAGGCGATCCGGATTCTCAAGGACCAGGGGATTGATTTCGATTGTTTTATCGTCGGCTCCGGCCCGTTTCTGGAGGACAACCGGAGGCTGGCTCGGCGATTGGGGCTGGGAGAGAAGGTGCGCTTTCTCGGGTTTGTCGACGATATCCAGCCCTTTCTCCATGGGGCCGACGTCTATGTTCTGCCTTCGCTGGAGGAGGGCAGCGGGGCGATCTCCCTGCTTGAGGCGATGAAGGTGGGGGCGGCCATTGTCACCACCCGCTGCGACGGGATCCCCGAGGACTTTACCCATGAACGTAACGGGCTGCTGGTTGAGATGAACGATCATCAAGATATGGCACACCAGATCCGGAGGATCCTTGAGGACCGGGACCTGAAAATGAGGTTATCCAGGAATGCGACAAGGGATTATAATGCCAGGTTCAAGTTCGAGGGGATGTTGCGGGCAATGACCGGGATTGTCGAGGAATTATAAACCGTAAAGGGTCTTATCCCCCTTAAGGGGGTACTGAAAAGGTAAGGTTTCGGTAAACCCCGCACGTTTGAGGTTGGACCGGGAAAGGGGTTTTCTTATAGCGAACGGTGTAGCGGACCCTGAGCCGCGGCCGTGACGGCAAAAGCGGAATTTGAAACAACTTCGGCAGGATATGCTTATGGCTTCCGAATCGCCGCCGCGGCGAAGCGAGTTCCTGCTTGATAGCCTGTTTATGAACAGCCGGCCCTTCTCAATGGAGCGGCCGTTGGTAGAAGAAGACCCCTTTCCCGACAGGAGGGGTTTACTGAATGTTTACCTGAAAAGAGTCCAACTCCGCCGGTGAGGGGAATTTCATGCAAGGGATTGAAACAATAGTTGAAAACGGGCGGATATATGCGATTATCGTCCGCAATAATTTCTGCAGCGCGGAGAAGTATAATTTTCTGACCCCCACCGAGTACCCGCTCCAGCTAGGCGCTAATTTTTACTCGGCCGGCGAGGAGATAAAAAAACATTACCATCCCGACAAGGAGGTGTCGATCCGGACCGTGCAGGAATTTATCGTGGTCAATCGCGGCCGGCTCCGGGTACTTTTTTTTGACGATAACCAGGAGTTCTCCAGGGACGCGGTCCTGGAACAGGGCGATATGATCTTTCTGGCCAGCGGCGGACACGGCTTCGAGGTGCTGGAGGATACCACCATTGTTGAGATAAAACAGGGGCCGTACGCCGGCGTTGATGACAAGGTTCTCTTTTAAGGACAGGGTGCGGCGATGGCGGAAAAAGAATTTATCCCGGTGTGTGAGCCCTTGCTGGCCGGTAATGAACTGGAGTATGTTCAACAGGCGGTCTCCACCGGCTGGATCTCCTCCAGCGGCGGGTTTGTCACCGAGTTTGAAAAAAAATTTGCCGAATTCTGCGGGGTCAGATTCGGGGTGACCACCAACACCGGCACCGCGGCCCTGCACCTCGCCTGTGTCGCCGCTGGAATCGGGCCCGGCGACGAGGTGATCATCCCCTCCTTTACCATGATCTCCACCGCCTTTGCCGTCTGTTACTGCGGGGCAACCCCGGTGTTTGTCGACTGCGAGCGGGAGACCTGGAATATTGACATCACCCGGATCGAGGAGAAGATCAGCCGCCGGACCAGGGCCATCCTGCCGGTGCATATCTACGGCCATCCCTGTGATATGGACCCGATCCTGGAGATTGCCCGCCACCACAACCTCCTGGTCATCGAGGACGCTGCCGAGGTGCATGGAGCGGAGTACAAGGGCCGGCGGTGCGGCAGCCTCGGCGATCTGGGCTGTTTCAGCTTTTTCGCCAACAAGATCGTCACCACCGGGGAGGGGGGAATGGTGGTCACCGACAACGCGGAGCTGCGCGACCGATGCCGCTATTACAAGAATCTGGCCTTCCCCCTGGAGGGGGCCCGGGACTACCGGCATGAGCATATCGGTTTCAACTATCGGATGTCCAACCTGATTGCCGCCCTGGGGGTGGCTCAGACCGAAAAGGCGGCTGAGTATGCGGAGTCTCGGCAACGGAATGCGCGTCTGTACCGGCAACACCTCCAGGGCACGGCCGGCATCTCGTTCCAGCAGGAAAAAGAATGGGCCAAAAGTGTTTCCTGGATGTTCGGAATCCTGATCGAGGACGATTTCGGCCCGGACCGGGACGAGGTGGCAACCGGGTTGCGGGAAGCTGGTATCGACAGCCGGTTTTTCTTTACGCCGATGCACCTGCAGCCTTCCCTGCGGAATCACGGCTGCGATTGCTCCGGAACCTATCCGGTGGCCGAGGAGATTGGCCGCAGGGGACTCTATCTGCCATCCGGCTCCGGGCTGGGCGAAGCGCGGATCGACCGGGTCTGTGAAGCGCTTCTGGCCCTGAGAGGATGATGGCCGGAAACAAGCCGCGTGTTTTGCCGGTTGGTTGCCGTGATGCGGCTGCCGGTGAAGAATCTACTTTCCAAGAGGTCGTCACCTTTGAATAAAATCCTTTTTATCGGGTATCCCTGCCAGGTTACGGCAATCAAGCGATTGCAGGTTTTCCTGGCCTATATTGAAAAGAACTATCCCGGCCGGGCAGTGACCTGGCCCCAACAGTATCCGGCCCTGCGGGATCTGCAGTGGGTCAAGGATATCGAACTGCTGATCGGGCAGTTCTGCCGGGCCGGCACCTGCCACTCGGGCCTGTCCGGAATTTTTCAGCGTCACGGCATCGATATCCGGGCCGTCCGGCGGCTGGATATCGGGACCGATGAGATTCGGGTCGACCTGGATGGAGTAGAAAAGGTGATCCCTGTGCAGAAAGGTGATCTGCGCCAAAAGGGGATGCCCGGCTGCGCGATCTGCTCCGATTATACGGCGCTTTCAGCTGATATCTCGTTGGACGGCGGGAAGCCGTCCCCGGCCGGGACTCAACTGATTTCAAGAACCGATTCCGGCAGGAAGATCATTGCCCGGGCCCTGTCCGACGGGGTTGTGGAAAAGATTGCCGGCGTGGATCGTGGTGAGCGGATTATTGAGATGGAACAGGTCAAGGCCCGGAGATCGGCGGCCAAGGCGGAGACCTTCCGTGATAGACTGCCGCCCGCTTTTTACACCGAAGACTCTTTTGACGTTGAATCGTCCATCTATGACAGCCTGCTTCAGGATTTTTATATGGTCAAGGATCTGATCAAGAATGACCTCTGCGTGCTGTGCGGGATGTGCGAAACCGTCTGCCCGCTCGGCTCGATAACCCTTGACGGGGAGCGGCCCCGGTTCAACAACCGCTGCAGCGATAAGATCTGCGGGATGTGCTTTTCCACCTGCCCCCAGAGTTTTGTCCTCCAGGGGGTTGACCAGCAGCGGTTGTTTCGCGAGATGGAGGCCGTTGCCCCCTTGCGGGCGGAGGATATGGTTACGGTCCGGTCCGCAGCCGTGGAATCGGACTCCAAAGGGGAAGGTCGGGATACGCTCCTGGCCTCCCTGGCCGGATACTGCCTCGATCAGGGACTGGTCTCCCGGGTCATGGTGCTCCATCACTGGAACAGCCGGACCATCCTGAAGCAACTCGGTGACATTTCCGCCACCCTGCTGGTCGATTATGTCCGGGAAAAAAGAGGGGGCAGAGCCGATGAGAACAGTTAAGGTCCTGCTGGTTGTCCCTGATGTGGAGTCGTTCCCCCGGCCGCCGGCGCCCACCTCGCCCCATGTGGGGTTGGCCTATATCTCGGCCATCCTGGAGAAACACGGCCACCAGGTTCGGGTGCTGGACCTGCGGCTGGCCGGCAACCACGACAAGCTCATTCCGACCATTAAGCGGTTTAGTCCGGAATTTATCGGCATATCGAGCTACAGCATCATGTACAGCGCCATCTATGACCTGGCCCAACAGGCCAAGCAAGCCGTGGCCGGCGTTACGGTGGTGATCGGCGGACCCCATGTGGGCAGTTTCGGCCGGCGGGTGCTGGAGGAGTCGGTGTTCGACTGCGCGGTTCGCGGCGAGGGCGAGTACACCATGCTCGATCTCTGCGCCGGCAAGCCCCATGCCGGGATCCCCGGGCTGCTCTGGCGGGACGGCGACCGGATCGTGGAGAACGAGCGGCGCTGTCCCATCGTTGATCTCGATGCACTGCCCTTTCCCGACTATAGCAAATTCGAACTGGACCGGTATCTCGACAAGAAGCTGATCGTGGTCAGTTCGCGGGGCTGCATCAAGAAATGTCTCTACTGCACGATCCGCTATACCATGGGGCCCCAGTTCCGGGGCAGAAGCCCGAAAAATATTGTCGATGAGATCGAATACTGGTACCGCAGCCCGGGCCGATATCGATTTTTCCAGTTCAGCGACGATTGCTTTTCCGCGGATATCGAAAGGGCGGAAGCGGTATGCGACGAGATCATCGGCCGCGGCCTGAAGATCGGCTGGGAACTGCGCAACGGCATTATGGTCAACCGGGTGGACCGGCGGCTCCTGCAGAAGATGAAGGATTCCGGCTGCCGGCTGATCGCCTGGGGGATCGAATCGATTCATCCCGAGGACCTGCGCAACATCAAGAAGGGGATCACCCCCAACCAGGTGCGGGAGGCCCTGCGTATCTCCCACGAGGTGGGGATCAAGAACAGTGGTTTCTTTATTGTCGGCCTGCCCGGCGACACCTATGAAAAGTTTAAAAAGAATTATGAGTTTGCCAAGTCGCTGCCGCTAAGCGAGGTCCGTTTTTATAACACCACCCCCTATCCGTCCACCGAGCTCTACGACTGGGTCAATGAAAAGGCCCACTGGCTGGTACCGCCGGAAACCTTTTTAAACGACTATCATGCCAACTGCGACGAGCCCAGCTTTGAGACCGACGAGTTCCCCAGGGCCGATCGGCTCAAGGCCTTGAAGATGGGACGCAAGCTTGTCCTCCGGCTGATATTGAAGAATGAGTTCGGTCCCCTGATCGGCACCATCGCCTATCAGTTCGTCCGGATTCCCTTCCTGCAGGAGCAGATTCTCCGGCTGGGGGCCCAGGTGTTCGGCCTGTGGCGGCGGCTGGGCAAGCTTGTCGGCCGGGAACCGATATGATAGGTAGTGCCCATCCAGAAATGGCCCTTTCGCCCAATCTCGGCGTCATGCTAAAAAAATAATCCTCGTAATATCACTTATATGACTCCGGTTATTTTTTTCGCGATCCTTGATCTTGAACGAAATTGCTCATTACTGGACGGACACTAGTATTTTGTTCTAAAGTTATCGTTACATATTTTTGGCTTTGTGTTACACTGCTTTTCATTAACCCAGAATGGAGGGCCGTGAATATGAGAGTACGCAAAGCGAAACTTACAATATCGGAGAAAGATCAAAAACAACTTGAAACAATTGCCCGCAGTCGCACGGAGCCAGCCAACAAAATTCAGCGTGCTAAAATCCTGCTCATGTACGTAGAAGGTGAAAAAATAACCAAAATAACACAGCAAGTTAACGCTACACGGCCTTTAGTTTACCGGGCAATAGACAAGGCGTTAGATTTTGGGGCATTGCAATCATTGGCTGACTTGAAACGTTCCGGGCGCTCACGAAAGATAGACGACAGCGCCAAGAAATGGGTACTCTCCTTAGCCTGCCAGAAGCCGACGGATTACGGTTATGCAGCCGAGACCTGGACCTATAGCAAACTTGTTCAACATATACAAAAACATGCGGCAGAAAACGGGCATCAGTGTTTGCAAAAAATCAGCAGAAGCCAGGTGTATGACATTTTAAACAAAGGTGAAATCAAGCCCCACAAAATCCGTTATTATCTTGAACGCCGTGATCCTAATTTTGAAGAAAAAATGACCGATGTTCTTCATGTATACAAGGATGTAGAAATAATTAACCAGTCTCCAGACGACGAAAAGGAAAGCACAACAATCTCCTATGATGAGAAGCCCGGAATCCAGGCGATAAAAAATATCGCGGCCCAATTGCAACCAGTTCCCGGGGAACATTCCATGATCGCGAGAGACTATGAATATAAGCGTTTGGGCACAGTCTCGCTATTGGGTGGGATTGATCTCCACACCGGCGAAATACATGCTTTAGTTCGTGACCGGCACAGGAGTCGTGAATTCATAGAGTTTCTCAAAATCATTGATGCGAAATATCCGGACGATTGGATTATCAGGTTAGTGTTGGATAATCATTCAGCACACATTTCTAAAGAAACACGAAACTTCTTGAAAACAAGACCAAACCGATTCCATTTTGTGTTTACACCCAAGCATGGCTCGTGGCTAAATCTTATCGAATCGGTTTTCAGCAAAATGGCCAGATCATTCCTGCGACATATCCGGGTAGATACAAAAGAGGAACTCGTCAACCGCATCTATCAAGGTATCGCAGAAATTAATAAGGCTCCTGTTGTCTACCGGTGGCGATACAAAATGGATGAAATTACCGTCGCCTAAAATATAACGTTATTTTTAGAACTCTGTACTAGGTAGGTAAGCCGCAGAGGGACGGCAAAGTAATTTTACCCCGTGCCGGCAATACAGGCAGGTCCGGAACAGCGGTATTTTTTCAATTTATACAGGTCAAGACCAAGGTGAACGATCTATGACGGACTGGGATTCGTGGTGGAGAAGCAAGCGGGTGGAAAAAAACATATACCCCTTGATCAAGCGGCTGACCACTGCGCACAAGATGAAACTGTTGTTCGGCATGCTCAAGGGGATTCCGCTTGACCGTCCCCGGATCCTGGAATTCGGGGCCGGTTCCGGCATGGCCACGGTCCGGTTGCTGGAGCGGTTCGGCGGCCGGGCGACCCTGATTGATTATTCGCCCGAGGCAAAGTTTTTTTTCGATGACCTTGAAAAGGACCAGCTTGAGATTGAGTACATCCTCGGCGATCTCTTTGCCCTGGATCTATCCGGTGCCTATGACATTGTTTTCAGTGACGGCCTGGTGGAGCATTTCCAGGGGAAAAAACTTGATGAACTGATCAGCAAACATCGTCAGTTCCTGGCCAGGGACGGCCATGTCCTGATCATCGTCCCGCGCCACTGTTTTTATATCCTTCTGCGGGACCGGCTCATTGCCAATGATCTCTTCTTTAATCTGGTGTTGAAACGGCTGGGGATCTCCAAGCCATCGTACGGCTACGAGAAGCTTTATACCCAGGGCGAGTTAACGGAACTCTGCCGCAAAGGCGGCCTGGAGGTTGTCAGGGTCAGGAACACCTATAAAACGGTCTGTATTCTGGGGCGCAAGATAGATGATTCGGCCGGGGCAACGGGCTAGCGGAATTTAAGCTTCTTCATGGCAACGAAGCTCATCTTGAGGAGCAGCAGGCCGTGCCGGAACCGGTCGATCTTGATATCGCCGTAGGTCCGTTCCCGGTATCGGATCGGCACCTCGACAATTTTGAGATTCTGTTTGACCGCCCCGAACAGGAGATCGAAATCGCCGAACGGATCGAAATCGCCGAAAAATGAACGGTTTTCGGCGATCTTGTCATAGTCTTTTTTGAACAGGACCTTTGTCCCGCACAGGGTGTCCTTGATCCGCTGGTCCAGGAACCAGGTGAAGAGCATGCTGAAAAACTTGTTGCCCAGTTTGTTGAGAAAGCGCATTGCCTCCTTTTCCATGGGATAGACCAGCCGGGTGCCGTTGATGAGTTCGCCGTGCCCTTCCTGCAGGGCCTGGTAGAATTTTGGCAGGTCCTCGGGCGGTACGGTCAGATCGGCGTCCAGGATCATCAGTATCTCGCCGCTGGCCGCGGCAAAACCCTTGCGCACCGCATCTCCCTTGCCCAGCTTGAGCATCCGTCCATGTCCGCTGCCGTTGTCGGAGCCCGGTTCGACCTGGTGGAGCAGCTTGATCTCCCTGCGATCCCGGTATTCTTTAATCACCGCCTCGATCTCCTCCACCGTGCCGTCGCTGGAGTTGCCGTCTACAAAGATGATCTCCGTGTGGCTGCCCATCTCCGGGATTCTTGCCACCGCGGCCCTGATATTGCCCCGTTCGTTCCGGCAGGGGATGACCACTGTGACGGAATAGTCCCGCGGTGGCCGCGTTTCTGGCCGCGGCCGGGCTACCAGGTAGGTGCCGAGGCACAGTTTTCTCACCAGGGGCAGCCTGGCCAGGTAGGTATTGACCAGCCGGGCAAGGATCGGGATCCTTTTGGGGAACAGCAGCCGCTCTCCTTTTTTAATAACCTCGAATCCGTTCAGGGCGAGGAGGTTCTCGATATCGGCCGGGGACAGCCAGTTCTGATGGTCCTGGGGCATCTTAAGACCCAGTTTTTCTCCCAGCCCGAGAATCGGCTCCCACAACGCATTGAAATAGGTGATGATCAAGCGGGATTCCGGCGTGGTGACCCGTGCCAGATTACGGAATGCCGTGCCGATGTCGGTCAACTCACCGATGAGATCGGACATGATGACATAGGCAAAGGTCTCCCCCTTGAGCTGGAGGTCCTCCACGTCGTCCCGGATAAAGGAGAGGAACGGGTATTGCGACCGGGGATATTTTTCCCTGGCCATGGCGATCATGTCCTTGGAAAAGTCGATCCCAAGCCCGCGTTTAGGCCGGAGATGGGCGAGCAGGTCCCCGGTCGAGCAGCCCACCTCGAGGACACTCCGGCCCGGCGGGACCAGGAAGGAGAGCAGCTCTTCAAGGTCATCGTAATAATAGCGGTTTTTTTCTTTCCAGCGGTCGCGTTGCGGGGCCAGCCGGTCGAAGTGCGCTCTTTTCAGTTCTTTTGTCTTCAAATCGGTCTCTTTGCTTCCGGCCGGCCGGTGGGGAAACAGGGACAAGGGTGACCCGCGGCCGTAAACATTCAGTAAACCCCCTCCTGTCGGGAAAGGGGTCTTCTTCTACCCAACGGCCGCTCCATTGAAAAGGGCCGGCTGTTCATAAACAGGCTATCAAGCAGGAACTCGCTTCGCCGCGGCGGCGATTCGGAAGCCATAAGCATATCCTGCCGAAGTTGTTTCAAATTCCGTTTTTGCCGTCACGGCCGCGGCTCAGGGTCCGCTACACCGTTCGCTATAAGAAAACCCCTTTCCCGGTCCAACCTCAAACGTACGGGGTTTACCGAAACTTTACCCGCGGCCGGTCCGCGATCAGTCTGTTATATATCCGTTTTCAACGAGAATCGCGGAAATCTTTTCAGCGTAGATCCGGTGGGCCTCGTCATAGGTGTGGACCGGGTCCCAGAAAAGGTCCTGTTGCTGGTCCAGGACCCGGTCAAAGGAGTAGAAGGGCAAGCTGTTTTTTTCGTGGAGTTGGCGGATCGCCTTGTTCATGATGCCGTAGAAGGATCTGAATACCGGCTGATCCCTGACCCCGGGATTGACGGGCTGGAGGATGGCGAGGAATTTACTGTTTGCGCCCCGGGTGACGATGGACATCTTGCGCCAGTTGTCAAGTAGGCGGACGGCGATCTCCACGGTATCCAACTGGCCGGCCGGCGGTTCTGATTGGCTGAAGAAGGAGGTTGCCAGCCTGTTCTCCAGGCTCAGGCCGGGATTGATGCGGGTGGCGATGCGGCTCATGGCCAGGATCATATCAAGCGTGCTCAGATCGGCCAGGGCCTGCTTGAGCCGCTGGTTTGACTGCCAGGCGTTTTCGTAAGTGGACCAGTTGAAGGGATAACCCAGCCGTGGTTCAAAGTACATCCTTGTCCAGATGTCGTTGAAGCCGTCAAGGGCGATCACGATGTCCGGCTGGTAATTCAAGATCTGATGGACCAGAACAGCCAGTTCCTGGTCCGAATCCGCTGACTGGATTCCGGTATTGATGCAGATGATTTTTCTGTCCTTGAAGCGGGCCTGGAGTTTTTTCTCCAGCAGGGCCGGGATGGTCGATTCATTGGTCAACCCGTGCAGGACCACTGAACCGCCCAGGACAAAGATCCGGATCTCGTTGTCCTTCTTCCGGTAGGGGATGTCGCCCTGGTGCCGGAAGCCTTCGTTGTTGGTGATGAAGCGGGTTGCCGGGGTCTCAGTCCGGTGCTGCTGGTTGGTGGTTATGGTGACATCGCTGTCAGGGGTGGCGTGAAACATGATATACGGGGCCGGCATCCGCAAGTCAAAGGCTGTTTGTTTGTCAGGAGCGGGCCTGGTTTTGGTATGACCGTCGTACAGGGCAAGGAGGAGTTCGAGCAGAACGAGGCTGATGGCCAGTATGGCTCCGGCTTGAAGGATTTTCTGGAGTTTTACCATGGGCTTTGTTAACAGGGTGAATTCCCGGGGAACTTGCCGGCAGCAAGGTTTTTGGCTAAAAGTTGTAGTTTATTAGCACAGGCGCCGGATATGTGCAATGATTGTCGGTCTGCTTTTTCCCTTCTGCCGGGTGCTTGTCCTGGCCAGAGGGGGGCCCTATGGGACAGGCGCCCGGGAAGGGGAAGACGGTCCCTGGGCCCCGGGAGGACGGAATGAGCGCTTGTACTCATCCCGGTGATATTGTATCTTGTTTTATTCCGGTATGTTGTCCAGCAACGCACTCCTGTTTGTTATCGGGTCGGTCCCCTGGGGAAGGGGGGCGATCAGGAAAATCGTGACCTCACATGCCAGGTAGAAATCCACGTCCAGCAGCAGGGTCGCCTATCGCCTTTTACAGCGGTTTTGTCTTGCTCCTGCTTTTTGCGGCAATACTCCGGTTTCATCATATCGGTTATGAAAGCCTGTATATGGATGAGGTGCGGCAGGTTTCCTATTATCCGCATTCAGTTACCCGGATCGTCCTCGAGGCCGCCTCCAACCAGCAGCCGCCCCTGGATTTCCTGATCGGCCATTTCATCTGGTTTTTTTCCCGGTCCGATGCCGCGGTCCGCATGCCGGCCGCCCTCTTCGGGATCGGCGCCATCTTATTACTGGTAATCCTGGTTGCCCGGATATGCAGTTGGCCGGTGGCGTTCGGCACCGGTCTTCTTGCCGCGGTTCTGCCCTATCATATTTATTTTTCCCAGGAGGCCCGGCCCTATTCCATTGTGATCTTTTTTCTCCTCGGGCTGATCTGGTCCCTGGACCGGTTTCTGGCGGGTGGGCCGGGCCGGGGAAAGGGATGGGCCGGTTTCCTGCTCCTCTGGTTTTTTGCCACCTGTTTTCTGCTGTCGCGCACCGTGTCCCCGGTGGTGCTGTTGACCGTGTTAAGCTGTTTGCTGGCCGGAGAATGGGTCCTGGCCCGCCGTTGCCGTGTCAAGGGAGGAGGTTCCGGACAGAGCGGACAACTGGGGCTCGCCCTTGTTGCCTTTGGTTTTGCCTTGCTGATCTATCTGCCCTTCCTGTGGATCGTCTTAAGCGCCAGCAGACGTTTTCTTGCCAATGGTACGGCAGGGTTCGGGATCAGTACCATTGCCGCCGGGATAAGGAATTTTGATCCGTTGCTGATCTGGCAGGCCTTTGTGGTGCAGCTTGACCCGCTGGCCATGCCGGTCCTTATCCTGCTTTTCCTGGTGCCGCTGTCCATGTACGTCAGCCCGCGGCTTCGAACCAGCCGTCTCCTGACCCGACTGGTTCTCCTGCTTCCCTGTACCGTGATTCTGCATGTTTTTGTCATGCAGGCGAAAGCGCCCTACTTTTTTCGTGCCCCCTATGCCACTTATATGTTTCCCTTGTGCCTGATCCTGGCCGCGGCCTCTTTCCAGGGGCTGTGGGACGGCACGGCGAAGTTAAGCAGGGCAGGGCCGGCCCGGGCGGTGTTGCTTCTGGCCTTTTTCTGCGCCGTTGCCTGGGCAACGGCCGCCACCGTGACGATGAAGTCGGTCAGAAAAAAAACCGACTGGCAGGGGCTGGCCGGGTATATCAGTAGTTCCCTTGACCGGAATAAGCTGGTTTTTTTTGACAGCCTGTATCCCTATGGCGGCTGGGAGCCGACCTATTACGGTTTTTCCCGTTATTACCGGGGCGGAGCGGCCCATCTGTCATCCATCCGGGACATTCCACGTCTTGCCCCGGCCCTGGCCCGGGCAGCCCTGGAGCCGGTGATTGTCCTCTTTCAGAGAAGGGAATATTATCTTACCCCGGACTCCAGTTATCCCTTTGTCCCTTTTTCCGGGCAGGAGAGTCACGCGGTGGACTATGGACTGGCCCGGGCCGAACCCGGTTTGTTGATCGATCATTTTGTTGGTTTCACTGTTGTCAGGCCTGCCCGGCCAAGCGGCAACCTGGCCCTGGATACTTACCGGATGCTCAAAAAAATGCTTCCAGCCCTTCCCCTTGATGCGACGACGGTTGAACTTTACCTGGCCGTGGCGGGTCTGGAAAAGGGGTTGGGGCTGCCCGGCTGGGAAAAGACCATGGAGATGGTCGCTCCGCTGGTGCCCCCTGGGGAGCAGGAGCGGTTTGCCGCAACCCGTGCCCTTATTGCCGGCTTGCCTGCCCCGGCGGGTGCCGGGGAAACGCAAGGGGCGCCAGGCGCCGGCGGCTCGGGCCGGCCCCGGGGACCGGGACCGGCCGCAACGAAGAAATGAAAGGCGTTACTCCGGCAGGGCAGGGGCCCGTCCCCATGGCGACTTTCATCTTAAGGGCCCGGGTAGCAACCAATGGGGTTGGGGAATGGATAACATAAAAAAGGAAATGGGTATGGAGGGAACTGAAGCTCGCCGATCATTGGAAGCCGGTGTTGGAGAGACACACGGGCTCTCCCTGGTGATTCCGGCGTTTAACGAGGAAAAGGGGATTGTCGGAGTGGTCCGGCAGATTGTCGAGGTGGGGGGGAGGCTCGGCCTGCCCTGCGAGATCATTGTGGTTGACGACGGATCCACCGACAGCACCCCGGCGAAACTGGCCGGACTTGCCGGGATTCGACTGGTCCGGCACCAGCGTAATGCAGGGTACGGAGCAGCGCTGAAGAGCGGGATCCGGGCTGCCAGATACAACTGGATCTGTATCACGGATGGTGACGGCACCTATCCCAATGAAAAGATACCGGATCTGCTGGCTGCCATGGATAAAAACGATATGGTGGTCGGTGCCCGGCTGGGCGCGGCGGCCAGGATTCCTCTAATCCGCCGGCCGGCCAAGTGGCTCCTTAATAAACTGGCCAACTATCTGGTCCAGCACCGGATCCCGGATCTTAATTCCGGGTTGCGGATTTTCGACAAACGGATTGCCCAGCGTTTTCTCAATATCCTGCCGGATGGATTTTCCTTTACATCAACCATTACCCTGGCCATGCTTTCCAATAACTACCGGGTGCTTTATCTGCCCATTGAGTATCATGTCCGGACCGGCAAATCGAAGATTCGGCCGATCCATGATACCCTCAACTTTCTCCAGCTGATTGTCCGGACCATTCTCTACTTTGACCCCCTGCGGATATTTCTGCCGGCCGGGATCTCGCTGATCCTGGTATCCACGGTGCTGTTCGGCCTCAGGCAGTTGCAGGGCGGCGGCTACGGGGTGACCATCCCGATGTTCCTGCTGGCCGGTATTCAGGTCCTGGCCATCGGTATGCTGGCTGATCTGATCGATCGAAGGATGAAGCCGTAACCGGTGTCCGGCCGGACCGGACGGTTTTGTTCAAGTCCAAGGAGCAGGAAGAAATGGTCTTGTCCAGAGAAGAACAGGATCGAGCCCTGTATAACAGTATTGCGGCTCTGTATTGCCGAAAGGATGTTGTTCCATCCTCTGCCCTGGCCAGGAAGGATAAGCTTTTTTTTGCCTTGGCGCCGGTCCTGAACCTGGGCCGCAGCCTGGGCGTCCTGGTTGAAATCGGCTGCGGGGTGGGGGCCACGGCCACCTATCTGCAGGGGCGCTATGATCGCTATATTGGTATTGATCAGTCCGAGGAGCTGATTATAAAGGCGCGTCTATTGAACTCCGGCATCCCGCATACGGAATTTATCGCTGCCAATATTAAGGAGCAGGACTTGGAGCCTGGCTGTGCTGATCTGATTTTTGCCGGCGGGGTGTTTCATCACATGACCGAACTGGACCGGGTTATGGACAGCCTGCGCCGGCTGGCCAGGCCCGGGGCCTTCCTGGTGGTGATTGAACCCCAGAATTCCAATCCGGCGCTCGGTTTCGCCCGTTTTGTCCGGGGGCTCCTGGACCCGTCCTATTCCCGGGACCAGGTCTTTTTTTCACCCGCCTTTCTCCGCGATCTCTTTGCCCGGCACGGGATGGTCAATGTTGCCGTTGATTTTCACGGTTATTTCTCCACCCCCTTTGCCGAGGTGATCATGCAGCCGCAGTTTCTGTTCAAGCCCCTGGCCGAGAGGGCGGTTGCCGTTGACCATCGGCTGGCCCGGAGCCTGCCGCCGAGGTTGCGGAGGATGAGTTTCAACGTGGTTGTATCCGGCAGATTCTCATAGGGATGACAGCGCCGATGAATCAAGATAGTTCTCAAGACTCCTGGGTCGGCTGCTCCAGGAGTGAGTTTCTCCTGCTGGCCGTTGTGATGGCCCTGGCCATGCTGCTCCGCCAGATGATCCATGTCCGTCTTTTCCCGGACAGCGTTGATTATCTGACCATTGCCCGGAACATTCTCTCCGGGATCCATCATAACGGTGATATCTCCCTGATCCGCTACCGTCGCGCCCCCCTTTATCCGCACCTGGTGGCCCTGCTCTCTTTAGGGGAAACAGCGCCTGCCTATCTGGCCGAGGTGGGCCGCCAGGTGTCCATTCTGGCCGGCACCCTTTTTCTTTTCCCCCTTTATTTCCTGGCCCGCCGGCTGACCGGGAAATATGGGGCCTTAACCGCCCTGTTCCTGGCAAGCATCATCCCGGAGTTTGTCTACTACTCCGGCACTATTCTGACCGAGTCCCTGGCCGCCCTCCTGGTCGGGTGCGGCATGGCATTGCTCTGGGTGCTTACCAGCCGGCCCGAAGAGCAGGGGAGCGGGCCGCCGGGCAAGGGGTATCAATATGGGCTGCCGGCCCTGCTGGGAGTTCTGCTGGGGCTGGCCTTTGTCGCCCGATTCGCGGCAATCGGTTTTCTGGGGCTCGGGCTGGTCTGGTTTAGCGTCACCCGGACAGTGGATGGCGGCGGGTTCAGGGGTTGGCTCAAAAGGGTGGCAATACCGCTGGTCCTGATCATTGCTGGTTTTTTTACCGCCATTTCTCCGCACCTGCTCTATCTGCACAATGAAACCGGTCGCTGGACCCTGGCCGTTGATCCGGCCAGCGTCAACATTGAAAATTTGGCAAAGGCCGGGGCCGAGACCCGCTATTCCAGGGAGTATGAAAGTCGCGACGCGCTGGCCCCGGACGCAGAGCATTTCATCTGGGAGCAGGAACCCGGCCAGGGGGTTTTCTCGATGATGCGCAGCCATCCTGGCCCCTATGCCCGGGCATACTTCAACACCCTGTTCCAGGGTTATCTGGCGGACACTGCGGAACTGCCATATCCGGTGCCGGTGCTGATCCTGGTTCTGCTGGGTCTGGTGGCCTGGATTTTAAGGCGGAAGTATCGCGAGATCCTGTTCTGCCTGTGGGGGTTTGGCGGATATTATCTCTTTCTGGCGCTTTTTCTGAACCTGCGGGACCGGTACATGTTTTCCGCCTATCTCTTCCTGCTGCTGGCGGCTGCGGCCGGCGGGGCGGTTCTGATCGATTTGGCCGTCGGTTCCCCCCATGGAGAGCGGCCCCGGGGGAAAAAGCGGCGAATACGCGCTATCCTGCTCTACGGCATCCTTTGCCTGACTATGCTGCCGGGCACACTGTCTTTCATTAGAACGCAGAATTCCTGGGACAACAGATATCTGTTTGAAGAACTGGGCGCAAGGATCGGCCAGGATATCGAAGCCAATGCATTGGTCTTCGACCGGACATCCCATGTTCCTTTTTATGCCGGCGCGGTTACCGCCACCCTGCCTGCGGGCAGGATTGAGGATATTATCCACTTTGCCAGGGTGCGCGGTATAAAATACTGGATCGCTTCCAGCCGATATATTCCGGCCTTAAGGCCTGGTCTCGCTCCCCTGCTCGACTTTAAGGACCCTCCCGCCGGGCTGGAGCTTGTCAACGCCTATGTTGACAAATATCGGCAATTGACCGTTGTCTATCATATTCTGCCGAAGTAAGTCCCGCGATCATACCCCTGCGTTCTGATCGGAGTGCCGGCCGGCCTGGTCGATATGCAGGAAGAGGGTGGCGGTGGGTCGCTTACGTCAATGGTCCAGCAAGGCGCCGGGCAGGATGGCGGTGGTGCCGAACCTGTCCTTGATCCTATCCAGGGCGGTGTTGAGTTGTCTGCGTCTGGCCGGGTCGCTGGGATCGGGGAAGAGGGGCAACTGCACGGTATGGTCCGCCTTGAGCTGGGAGAGAGAAAGCCCCAGGAGCCGGACCGGCTGGCGGCCGGCCCTGGTTTTATCCAATAACCGGCATCCCTGGTTCCAGATCTCCCGGGCGTCGTCAATGGGCGCGTCCAGGGTGATTGAGCGGCTGACCTGCTGGAAATCATGGTACTTGACCTTGAGGGTGAGGGTTCGCCCCGCGAGACCCGAGCTGCGCAGCCGGCGGGCCGTTTTTTCGGCCAGGGCCAGCAGTTCCTTGTGGATGCGGTCGAGATCGATCAGGTCGGCTGCAAAGGTCTCCTCGTGACCCATGGACTTGATCTCTTGCCGGGGCCGGACCGGGCGGCAGTCGATGCCCCGGCTGGCATGATAGAGATAGTCCCCCTGCTTGCCGAATTTAGCGGTCAGTATCTTCAAGGATATCCGGCGCAGATCTCCGATGGTGCGGACCCCGAGCAGGGTCATGGTTTTCTGTGCGGCCGGACCAACCCCCCAGAGCCGCTTGACCGGCAGCGGAGCTAGAAACTCTTCTTCATCACCCGGCCTGACCAGGGTGAGCCCGTCCGGTTTCTTGTAATCAGAGGCAATCTTGGCAATCAGCTTCGAGCCTGCCACCCCGGCCGATACGGTGAGCCCGGTTTCCTGGTGAACCTCTTTTCTGATCCGTTGGGCGATCTCTTCGGCCGGGCCGAACAACCGGATGGAGCCGTTGACGTCGAGAAAGGCCTCGTCCAGGGAGAGCGGTTCGACCAGCGGGGTAAAGCGCTCGAATATGCGAAAGATCCGGGCTGATACCTCACGGTAGCGGTTCAAGCGCGGGGGCATGAACAGGCCGTCCGGGCAGCGCCGCATGGCCTCGGCCATGGGCATGGCCGAATGGATGCCGAATTTTCTCGCCTCATAAGAAGCGGCTGACACCACCCCCCGTTGCCGGTTGCCGCCGACAATCACCGGCTTATCCCGCAGCTCCGGGTTGTCCAGGACCTCCACCGAGGCAAAGAAGGCATCCATGTCAAGATGGATGATCGCCGGCATGGTCTGCTCCTGGTTTGTTTTTGAGGTTGCGGCTGAATAGCCGGGGTAGTGCCGGGGATCGGGACGGCCCCGGTCAAAACCGTACTCTATTCGTAATGATCCCGGTAAACATTCAGTAACCCCCTCCTGTCGGGAAAGGGGTCTTCTTCTACCAACGGCCGCTCCATTGAGAAGGGCCGGCTGTTCATAAACAGGCTATCAAGCAGGAACTCGCTTCGCCGCAACGGCGATTCGGAAGCCATAAGC
>JAKITW010000028.1 GCA_021647905.1 Desulfobacterales bacterium
GTGTATTATCAACCATGGATTTTGATTCAGTTTGAAGTTTTGTTTCGTTTTTCATGACGTGAAATCTCCTACCGCCCTACACTAATTTATTGAGGGGTAGGTGTCTCACTTACATTGACACAGAGGGGGGATTCGATCAGCCAAGTCTTCATAGAGCTTGTTCATAGCTCTATCCCATGGCGATTAATTGCTTGCTTTACCGATTCTGTCGTCGTCTCAATCTCCACGAAATCAACTCGGCGGTCTCTAAAAATTCCTTCAGCCAATTTCCATGCTTCCCAGTAGTCTTCCCCTGTTAACCCTTCCACCGCAAGGTCTATGTCTGAACTGCGAGTAAACCATGACACATGAGCGAGGGAACCGAACAGGACCACGCGTCGAACTCCAAATCGATCCTTGAGCAAACCAGATACTTCCTTGGCAAGCGACAAGAGTCGATCTCGTTCCTTCTTGGGTGGGGCATCCGGGACGTCCTTAAGAAAGTAAAAACTGGTTGTTCGGTCAACAGCCTGCGCATCAGGTTGGACAGCGGAATATTACCGGTTCTGAAAAGAAAATGAGCGTGATTGCAAAGAAAAGACCAGCCGTAACAGGCTGTCCCGGTTTCAGGAATCAGTCTTGCCAGACGTTCCAGCGAGTCCTCCCGGTCCCTTTTGGTTCTGAATATCTTCCGACGCTCGATTCCACGGATTATCACATGATGAAAAACCCCGCCTCTCCACGCCTCCCCTTACCCGATTCGCCTTGTGCCCATTTTATTCCAGTGAATTTTCTTCACTTGGCACGGCCAAGCCAATATCCAGGTTTACGTTTAGTGTGCGCAACCGCAACGATGCGGATGTGGTCCGGCTCAATGGAATAGATGATAGCAAATGGGAACTTCGGCAAAAGATACCGCCTGAAAGGAGCATGTAGTACACGGTAACGGAATGGAGTCTCCGTAATTTTCTGTATGGCAGACTCAACTGTAAGACGAAAACGACGCCCCAGTTTAGGTTGGCAATCCTCATAGTACTGAACGGAAGATAAAAATTCGGCACGGGCACCGGGATCAAAAATCACAGAAGTCATTTCAACATCTGATCAGCTTCTGCAAATACATCCTGTGCCGCAACGCCCTGACGCTTACCTTCCTTGTATTCCTGATATCGGCGCTCAGCCTCTGCTACCCATGCCACATCCACGTCAGTTAGCACATCTCCGTCAAGAGAACTCAGCAGGCGGTCGGCCAAAAACGCGCGCTCTTGTCGGGAGAGGCTGAGGGCCTCATGCTCTAATTTTTCTAATACGGCAGACATACAAAACCTCCAGGAGAAATTAGTTCGATAATAGAAGATAGCAGGATTTTTCTGGTTTTCCAATGATTGGTTCTTGCTGCGAACGGGCTGTTCACGGGCTGGCGGTTGGCAGCACCGCCTTGGTTAAAAGAAATGGCATTTGCGTTGCTCGGTTGGACAAAGCCGCTCGGCCCAGCCAGTCCGGTGAAGCAGCAAGGTTGGGGGACGGGGGAGGGGACGCTGGTTCTAAAACAACTTGGGCGAGGCCGGAGGGGACGTTGGTTCTAAAACAACTTGTTCTGTATAGTGTCCGCCCTCAGTATACCACCAGGCTGACCTTATTGTCCGCTGAGATTGAGACCCCATAAACGGGTTACTCCAGCACCTGTGTCAGAGAAACCGGGTAATCGAGCCGAGATCCTTACGTTTCTGGTTGAGGCACCAGTTACTTAACACACAAAAGTAGCAAGATAGCAAGAACTAAGAATACCAGGTTTATGGTGGTTTTTATACCAGGTCAAAACTAGTAGTTTGTCTGGAAACTCTTGTCTGGTGCGGGGTTCAGGGTGGTTACGTTACCTGGTGGTGATATGTATCGACCAAGGACAAAAAGTAAATACCTGCCGGAGGGATATTGTTAAGCCAGATCGAGAGCTAACATCGGTGCTCCGACTGGACGGATAGCAGGAGGCCTCCTGGGAGCAAGTGATTGCCGCTGGCAGACAGCTTGTGAGAAATGCGGGCTCGGCTCTTTCTGATTTTCTGACGAACCAGCAGTATCTGGCTCATCGCTGATATAGAGCAATTTCCCTTCGCCATCCTCACGCGGTCGCTGAAGCAGATAGGCCCCGGTACGCCCAAAATATTCCCGTTTCTTCACTTCCGGCAGCAAAGGACGGGGGAACACCAGAGCCCTGCCATTCTTGTTCATTGCTTGTCCTTAATCTGTTTGATGATTTGGTCGAAATCGCTCTCGAAAAGACGATCCTGCACAATGCGGTATTTCTCAAACTCACTTTCCGCGTGGGTCTGAGCAAGCTTGGCGGAAACCTTGCCACTATCCGTCAACAGGTCGCGTTCGGTGAACTCGATAAACTGATCCAATCGTATGGCCCAGTCCTCCATCGTCATGGGAATTTTTCTGAGTGCGCGTTCTTCCGCCAGATCGAGGTAGGCGTTGACGATACGGCCCAAAGATTCGAGTTCTTTCTTAGTGAGGTAGTTTTTGGCGATGGCAACATCCATTTTCAATATTTTCCCATCCGGCGCTTTTTCCCAGGTGCTTAGGCCCATGTGGTCTTTCGTGCTGTCAGCCCGTTGTACGATCAGTTCGGCAGCGGTATGGCCATGGATGGCAAAATGGAGTTTGTTTTGGACCTTTGCAAAGAATGATTTGGTGGTCGGGGCATCTTTGTTGTAGTCCACGCTGGTGGCGTAGATGTCGGTAATTTTCTGATAAAATTTTCGCTCGCTAAGGCGAATCTCCCGGATCTCTTCCAGCAAGCGCTCGAAATAATCCTCGCCAAGGAATGAGCCGTTTTCCATGCGTTTTTTGTCCAGGACATAGCCCTTGATGGCAAATTCCCGCAAAACCTGCGTAGCCCATTGGCGAAACTGGGTCGCCCGAACCGAATTGACCCGGTAGCCCACCGAGATGATGGCGTCCAGGTTGTAGAAATCGACATTCCGAGAAACTTCACGATTTCCTTCAAGTTGAACTATCCGGAATTTCCGGATAGTTGCCTCCGGAATCACTTCGCCCTGCTCAAAAATATTCTTGAGGTGTTCATTGATTGTGCGAACATCCACGTTGAACAAGGTTGCCATCAGCTTTTGAGATAGCCAGATTGTCTCATCCTCATACCGGGCTTCGATACTTTGTTCGCCAGACTGTCCGGTAAAAATCAAGAACTCTGCCGTGCTGTTGCGGATCTGCAGTTTTTTGTCTTTCATGTTTTATTCTCTTCCGGTGCGGGGTCAGGATATCGGGCGGTTTTTTCAGAAGCAAATAGACACCGGTGCGACTAAACTCTTCCCGCTTCTTTATTTTCGGCAGCAAAGGACGTGGAAATCAATCCATGTTACGTCTTATGTTTGGCCGGAGGGGGGAGGGACGTTGTCCCCTTGTCCTGCGGCTGGCCGTGGCTGATTGATTTTCATGTCTACACAAAGCCCCATATCCTTTCCGCCATATACAGCGGAATATTGACAACTTCATATCCCCCATCCAGGTGAATACGCTCATAGGGAGAAGGACTCACCACAATCCCTTTTTTCTGGTCATACATCCTGAGACAAGAAAGGATGCCTTGCAGGTGGGTCTTTTTAATCCGGGTTGCGGCCTTACATTCAATGGGCACCAGAACATCTCCATGCCGCAGAATATATCTATCCTGTGAAGGATACTCAGAAGAATATCTGTTTTCTGCTGAAACACGTCCTTTATTACTATAATATCGGTACGGCCCCTCCTCGCCGTCCGTGAAACAACTGTCCCAAACCGAAGAGGAATCCCGGCAGGAAGACGTCCGGTAATATTTTTCCTGAATAGTGGTCCTGCCCGTGGTGTTGGGCCGGGATCGGTTTAGAACGGCTGCATCACCCAGATCCCGCAGGGGCAGGTGTCGCGGCAGAAACCGCAGGCAATACACTTGTCACCGTCGGACACATATTCATACCCCTCGTCAGTGGGCACCTCGCGCCTGGAGATGGCATGGGTGGGGCAGACGGTTTCGCAGAGATGGCAGTCCCGGCAGTTGCCGCAGGAGAGACAGCGGTCCGCCTCGGCCTTCTGGCTGGTGCCGGCGGGCTCGGGGCAGTAATGCTGCAGGGTCAGGTTGTCGACATCGATCACCCGCTTGGCAAAGGGGTGCCATTCCTCGCCCTTGAGGGTGGCGGCAATGAATCCGGCCGCCTTTTTACCGCCGGCCAGGGCATTGGTGGCCAGGCCCGGCCGTTCCACGTCGCCGATGGCCAGGACCTGCGGGTCAGTGGTAACACCGGCCTCGTCGGCCTTGACCCAGCCGGCCCCGCCCACGTTGATCACCTCCACGCTGTCGGGCAGGAACTGCAGGGCCGGGATGTCGCCGATGGAGATGATCACCGTCTGGGCCGGAATCAGCTCGCCGTCCGAAGTGACCAGCCCCTGGTCGGTAACCTCCTTGGTCATGACCGGCCAGCGGAAGGTCGCGCCCAGGGCCTCGGCCGCTGCCTTTTCCTTGCCAAAGGCCAGCGGCTTCTGGATATCCACCAGGGTGACCTGCTCGGCCCCCAGTTCGTAAGCGTCGCAGGCCACATCGCAGCCCACGTTGCCGGCGCCGATGATCACCACCTGCTTGCCCACCTTGATCGGTTTATCGGTCTTGGCCGCTTTCAGGAAATCCAGGGCCGGGATCACCTTCTCGTGACCTGGAAAGGGGATCTTGCGCGGTTCGTGGGTGCCCACCGCGACGATGACATAGTCGTAGTTCTTTTTGAGTTCAGCGAATTTTTTCTTGGTCATGGTGACCCCGAAGTTGACCGTGATGTTGGGCATGGCCATGAACCGGTCGATCTCGGCGTCCCAGGTGGCCTTGGGCAGCCGGTCCCAGGGGATGACCTGGGCGAGCTTGCCGCCCAGCTTGTCGTCTTTTTCAAAGATATGGGCCTCTATCCCTGCCTGGGCAAGGTGCCAGGCCGCGTTCATCCCGGCCGGTCCGCCGCCGACAATGGCCACCTTTTTGCCGATGCTCGGTCTGGCCTCGGGCGCCGGGGCGTCCTTGATCGCCCGGCCGAGCATGGCCACGTCGATGCTCTGGTCCACCATCTGGCGGGAGCAGCCCTGCATACAGAGGTGGGGGCAGATCGCCCCGCAGACCGAGCCGGGCAGCGGGGTGTGCTTGAGCACCAGTTGGTAGGCCTCCTCTGTCTTGCCTTCCCGGATCAGCCGGAGCCGGTCGATGGTCGGGATATGGATCGGGCAGTAGAAGGTGCAGGGCGCGGCCGCCAGGTGGTTGGCCCAGAAGGGCTGCCGCCGCCGCAGGTCACCGGTCTCGATCAAACCGATCGGGCTGCGGTCCAGGCCCGGGGCCAGGTCGCGCAGGGGGTCGCCGCCGAACGCCTTGTCCCAGATCTTGGCCCGGAACTGGTCCATGGGCATGGGACCGGAAAAGATCAGGGCCCGTTCCTGGGGGGTGATGGCCTTGAGAATTTTCCATTCCTTGCGCACGGTCAGTTTTTTCAGCAGTTCCTTGCGGCCGATGGCCTCGAGATAGCCGGGCATCCGGTCGACCAGCCATTGCCACTGCTCGTCGTCCGGTTCGATTTTCTTGACATTGGTGGTGGAGTAGCTGTTGTCGGTATTGCCGCGAAAGTAGATTATGCCGCCGACCATGCCGACGCAGGGCCGATAGCCGAGCACGTTGTCCGGGGTCTTGGGGTCGATGCCGCAGACCACGCCGAGCCCGCCGCAGTTGAACTCGGCAAAGGTGTCGCCCACCGAACCCAGCACCCAGAGTTCGGGCCGGGCATATTCCGGGTTCCACTTGGTCATGGTCAGGCCGCGGGCGCCGATGGAGCCCCTGATCATCACCTTGCCGTCGGCCATGGCGTTGCAGACGCCGTTGGTGGCATCGCCCAGTACGGTAATCCGGGCGCCGATATTGAGGTAGCCCACGTCGTCCGAGGCCGGCCCCTCGCAGATGATGGTGGTGCCGGGCTGGCCCATGCAGCCCAGCCTCTGGCCGGCCGGGCCCTTTATCCGAAGGTTATAAGGACCGCCCTCGGGCATCAACCGGCCGCCGACATTGTGCTGGCCGCAGGTCTCCAGAATGAGATTGCCCGAGGCCCGGGCCGCGCCCTGCACCTCTTCCTCAAACTCCTTGGAACTCAGACGGCGACCGTTTTTGTCAAGCCCCTTTACCGTTATTGCTTTCGGAGCCCTGGTCTTTTTTTTGGCTGTTTTTCTGCTCGCACTCACTGATATACACCTTGGGAAAAGTCTGTGGGGTCTGGGTTAACAGACATATCTGATCTTCAGCCGTTCGGCCGCGTCGGCATCGTCGATGCCGATGGCGTCGGACATGCCGATGGGCAGGCTCTGGGACCGGCCCAGAGGCGCCATGATCTTTTTCATTTCGGTCCTGATCGCCATGAAGGTGTCAGCCACCCGCTGGGCCACCTGGTCCGGGTCCAGGCGGCGGTAGAGTTTCGGGTTCTGGCTGGTGATCCCCTTGGGGCAGATCCCGACATTGCACACGTTGCAGCGATTGCGCTCGCTGCCCAGACAGCCGGCAGCCGATTGCATGATATACTTGCCGATATGCACCCCCGAGGCGCCCAGCATGATCAGGCCGAGGCCGTTCTGGGTGACGTTGCCGTTCTTGCCCACCCCGCCGGCGGCAAAGAGCGGGATCTCGTTCTGCTTGCCCTGGGCCACCAGGTCGAGATAGCACTCCCGCAGGTTGGAGGCGATGGGATGGCCGGTGGCGTCCATGCTGACATTGTAGGCCGCGCCGGTGCCGCCGTCCACCCCGTCGATCAGCAGGGCCGCGGCATAGGGGTTGCGGACCAGGTTGTTCAACACCGACTTGGCCGAGGTCGAGGCGGAGATCTTGGGATAGACCGGCACCTTGAAGTTCCAGGCCATGGACATGGTCTGGATCATCTTCATCACTGATTCCTCGATGGAGTAGAGGGTCTGGTGCACCGGCGGCGAGGGCAGGTCCACCCCTTCGGGCACCCCGCGCAGCCGGGCGATCAGCTTGCTCACCTTGAACCACATCAACAGGCCGCCGTCGCCGGGCTTGGCGCCCTGGCCGTACTTGATCTCAATGGCGGCCGGATCGCACTGCATCTCCGGGATGGCCCGGATGATCTCGTCCCAGCCGAAATAGCCCGAGGCGATCTGCAGGATGATGTACTTGAGAAAGGGGCTCTTCAGCACCCAGGGCGGGCAGCCGCCCTCGCCGGTGGCCATCACCACCGGGATCTTTAAAACTTCGTTGCAGTATGCCACGCCCTGCAAGAGGCCCAGCCACATATTGGGGGACAGGGCGCCAAAGGACATCGAACCGATCACAAAGGGAAAGATCTCCCGCACCGGCGGAATCCATTCCCCGGTCGCCTGCCTCCTGATATATTCCTCCGGCGGCAGCACCCGGCCCAGCAGGGTGTTCAACGAGAATTCATGGCGGCCGGCGTCCAGGGCCGGATCGGTGAGCATTGAGATCCGGTTGAACATCAGCCGGTCAAGGAGCGACTCCCGGACATTGCGGCGGCCGCCCCGTTTCCAGGCCTCGCCCTTTTCGTTGTGCAGCAGCCGCACCCGCGGGTCATTGGCATTGGGGGCCGGGGCGATGGCCTCGTTGGGACAGACCGAGGCGCACATGCCGCAGCCGATGCAGCGATTGGCCGGCCCGGTCCGCTGCCGGATGCCGGTGAAGACCCGGTACTCGCTGCCCCGTTTTTTCTTGAGAATATCGAGCTTGGGCAGCCGTTGCCTTCTGTAGGTCAGATAGATGGCGCTCTTGGGACAGACGGACGTGCATTTGCCGCACAGGGTGCATCTGTCCTCGCGGTGGTTGATGATCCACTGCAGGTCTATATGGGTCAGGCTGCCTGGTGTAGAGGCAATGGACTGAATTGAGACCATATCGTAAGCTCCTTTCGGTCTGGAGGTATAATGACTGAATGTTCACGCATGGGTTGAAAATCAAGGGACCGGTCCCGGTCCGGGATCATGGCGTCGATCCCGCACATCTCCGAGGCCATGGCCCATTCGCCCGGTTTGCCGCCGACCATGCCGGGCCGCAGTTTCTTATGGTCCTGGACCATCAGGCAGGTCTCGTCCGGCAGGGTGCCGATCACGCAGTTGGGGCCGTCGATGATCAGCCGCCGGCAGACATCGCGCAGCCCGCGCAGGAACTCGCCCTGGGGATGGCGGACCAGTTCCTCGGTCTTCAGCGGGGTGATGATATGCTTGTAGGCCTCAAGGGGCAGATTGAGCTGCTTCAAGGTGTAGTGGAGGATATGGGTAAACACCTCGGAGTCGCTCTGATAGCCGATATAGCCGGGAAAGTGGCGGCCGGTCAACCAGTCCTTGATCGGGATGAAGGCGGTGTTCTCACCATTGGTCATGGTGGCTATCCCCTGGATGAAGAAGGGGTGGCAGGCGTAGAGATTGATCCCCCAGTTGGTGTTCTGCCTTCCCTGGGCCATGACCACCCGGGCGGTGAGCCGATCATCGTTCAGCCCCAGGGCCTCGCCCACCCCCAGGGGCCAGCCCACCTCCTTGATCATGGCCACGTCGGGCCAGAAGGAGAAGACGGTCAGATCGCCGCCGTTGCTTTCCCCGTCGTGGCGCAGGGCCAGCCGGCCGTGCATCAGTTCAGCTTCGGTCTGTTCTTGTCCCAGGTCTTTCCAGGACGCGGGAACCTTGTAGACCCGGAGAAAGTACTTGTGGCGGTCCCGGGCCTCGATCCGGCTGAAATCAACGTTGAATTCGTGGTCATACTTCAGTTGGAACCCCTTGTCGCGCATAAAGGCGTCCACCCGGTGCAGGGCCGCCTCGGTATGGGCGATTCCGGAAAGGATCGGATCCTGGGATTTGTAGGTGAAGTCGGAAAATTTCAGCCCCCGCAGCAACAGACCGAGCCCGCTGCCGTCATATCCCTCCTGCATCGCCTCCATGGCGGTGAGCACGGAATAGGGCGAAAAAGGTTTGCTGGCGGTTTTCAGGGCTAATCGGCACATGATTTTCTCCCCACTTGTTTCTTCAAGGTGTAGATTGTTCGTAACGTACAGGAGTACGCCTGGTTCGCGGGTAATTTTATTAGGCTAAACAAACGGAACAGAGCGAGGCCAGAAACTTTATTATAGATGGAGAAATTAATCAAGCGGGAAACCGCTGGAATTGGAACAAGGGAGATTGTTCGAAGCCGGGAAAAAACAGTGGAAGAGGCCCTGGGCCGCCCGGCTGGTCCTTTTTGGCGGCGTGCGGCGGAAAACCATGCGGATTTGCCCTGGCCGGTATATTTTTCTTGACAGGGACGGAGGTTAATGAGAGATCAGTCATGACTCGGATGCGATGAGGTTGACGACACCGGGACACGGGAGGAGGCAAATGGCAAAGGACGAATGGACCACCGGCAAACTGTTGGGAACTTCCAGCGCCTATTGGCGTTCGTGTACAATACATGCCGGGGTCGAACTGGGCGTTTTTACCATGCTTGGTACCGAAGAGATGAACGCGGACCAGGTGTGCCGGCAACTGGGAGTCGACCGGCGCGGGGTGACCGTGCTGTTGAATGCGCTTGTCGCCCTGGGGCTGCTGGACAAGGAGGGGGATCTTTTCCGCAACACCGGGTTCAGCCGGACCCGGCTGGATCGCTCCTCCGACCGTTATGTCGGTCACATCATTCTCCACCACCATCATCTGGTTGACGGCTGGGCCCAGCTCGACCAGGCCGTGAAAAAGGGGCGGCCGGTGGAGAAACGGTCCTACGGCGAGGAACGGGAACGGCAGAGTTTTCTCCTCGGCATGTTCAACCTGGCCATGGAGATGGCCCCGGAAGTGGCCCGCCGGGTCGACCTTGCCGGCCGCAGGCATCTCCTTGATCTGGGCGGCGGACCGGGGACCTATGCCATTCATTTCTGCCGGGCCAACCCGGATCTTTGCGCCACCATCTTTGACCGGACCACAACCGAGCCCTTTGCCCGCCGGACCGTGGCCCGGTTCGGGCTCTCCGACCGGATCGATTTCGTGGGCGGTGATTTTAATATCGATCCGATTCCCGGTTGCTACGATGTGGCCTGGCTCTCCCACATCCTGCACTCCAACGGCCCGGAGGCCTGTGAGCGGCTGTTGCGGAAGACCGTGGCCGCCATGGAACCCGGCGGGCTGGTGCTGGTGCATGATTTCTTCCTTGACGACACCATGGCCGCGCCGTTGTTCCCGGCCCTGTTTTCCCTGAACATGCTCATCAACAACCCCTCGGGCCGGTCCTATGGCGAGGGTGAGGTGCGGGCGATGCTGGCCCGGGCCGGGGTGGGCCAGGTCGAGCGGTTGCCCTTCCGCGGGGGCAATGATTCCGGAATCCTCAGCGGCACGGTGGCGTAACCGTGCCGACCAAGGTTTTTTCATTGTGAAACAGTCCCCTGTCAGTCCAGAGGCCCGGGCATCGGTCCGGGCGGGCTTCCGCCAGTTGCGCCCCTTTTTTTATACCTACCGGCGCCGGCTGATCCTGGGCTTTGTCGCCCTGCTGGCAGTGGATTTTCTCCAGCTCTCCATCCCCCGGGTGATCAAGCGGGCAGTGGACGGCCTCCAGGCCGGGACCGCCACTCAAAGCGGGCTCCTGCAATACGGCCTGGTGATTGTCCTGCTTGCCCTGGGGATCGCTTTATTCCGGTTCGGCTGGCGTTACTGTCTGCTCGGTTTTTCCCGGCTGGTGGAACGGGATATCCGCGAGCGGTTCTTTGCCCATCTGCTGACCCTGGATCGCGGTTTTTTCCAGCGCAGGAGCACCGGCGAGATCATGGCCCTGTCATCCAACGATCTGGCCGCGGTCCAGCTCGCCTGCGGCATGGGGCTGGTGGCCTTTGTCGATGCGGTGGTGATGAGTGTCGCCGCCCTGGGCTTCATGCTCTATATCCAGCCGCTGCTCACCCTGGCCGCGGTGGCGCCGATGCCGGTGCTGGCCCTGCTTACCCGGCTGCTCTCGGCCCGGCTCCATCACCGGTTCCAGAAGGTGCAGGAGCAGTTCTCGCATATCACCGAATTCGTCCGTACCACCCTTGCCTCAATACGGCTGCTCAAGGCCTATACCCAGGAACGGTTGCAGACCGCCCGGTTCGACCGGCTGGGGCGGACCTATATCCGGGACAATCTGCGGCTGGCCATGGTCCAGGGCACCCTGTTCCCGGTGGCCGGGCTGGTCGGAAATCTCTCGCTCCTGCTGATCCTCTATTTCGGCGGCCGGTTCACCATCCAGGAACGGATCACGGCCGGTGACTTCGTGGCCTTCATGACCTATCTGGCCATGCTCACCTGGCCGATGATGGCATTGGGCTGGGTGGCCAACCTGTTCCAGCGCGGCGTCACCTCGTTGGCCCGGATCCGGGAACTGCTCGATGAGCGGCCGGCACTTGTTGACTCCGGCCGGGTCCGGACCGGAATCAAACGGCTCAAGGGCCGGGTAACCGTATCTGACCTGCACTTTACCTATGCGGGCCGGACCGCGCCGGCCCTGGCCGGGGTCTCCCTTGACCTCACCCCTGGTATCTGGGGCCTGGTGGGCCGCACCGGTTGCGGCAAGACCACCCTCTGTCAACTCCTGGCCCGGGTCTATGCCCTGCCCAGGGGCGTACTGTTCTACGACGGAATCGATGTCAACGATCTGTCCCTGGCCGCGGTCCGTTCCAGCATCGCCTATGTGCCCCAGAACATGGTCCTGTTCTCCGACACCGTGGCCGCCAATATCGCCATGGGCTGTGCCGAGGCCGGCCGGGAGGAGATCGAGGATGCGGCCCGGGCCGCGGTGATCCACGATGAGATCATGGCCATGGAAAAGGGCTATGCGACCAGGATCGGTGAGCGGGGAGTCAAGCTCTCCGGCGGTCAGCGTCAGCGGATCGCCCTGGCCCGGGCCCTGCTCCTGGACCGGCCGCTGTTTATTCTGGACGACGGCCTGTCGGCCGTGGATATGGAGACCGAGCAGACCATTATCCGCTCCATCGGCGCCTATCTCAAGGGCCGCACCTGCCTGATCGTCTCGCACCGGGTCGCGCCCCTGATCGACGCCGACACCATCCTGGTCATGGAGCAGGGGCGGATCGTGGCCCAGGGCGCCCATGGGCGGTTGCTTGTTGAAAGCCCCTATTATGCCGCCATCTTCCATCATCAACAGGCCGGAACAACCGGGGAGGGGTGATGCACCACGATTTCGGCTATTCCGAGGATGACAGGCTTGTCCCGTTGAGCGATCTCGGGCTCTGGCAAAGGATCGCCGGGTATGTCCGGCCCTTCTGGCCGGGGGTGGCCGCGGCAGTGGTCCTTTCCCTGCTGATCACCGGTTCCGGCCTGGCCCTGCCCTACCTGGTCGGGGTCGGTATCGACCGCTATATCGTCAACCGGGATCTGGCCCTTGAGGCGCGTTTCGCAGGGCTTGCCCGGGTGGCGCTGCCCTTTCTCGGCCTGGTCATCCTCAACTTTGTCGCCAACTTTCTCCAGGTGACCCTGCTGGAGTGGACCGGCCAGAACATCATGCACCGGCTGCGCCAGGACCTGTTCAGCCACCTGCTCACCCTTGATCTGCCCTTTTTCCAGAACAACCCGGTGGGCCGGCTGGTGACCCGGCTGACCAACGATATCCAGAACATGCACGAGATGTTCACCTCGGTGATCGTCACCCTGTTCAATGACCTGAGCCGGCTGGTCGCCATCCTGGGGGTGCTGTTCTGGATGAACTGGCGGCTGGCCCTGCTCATCTGTCTGCTGCTGCCGGTCATCTTCGGCAATATTTTCTGGTTCAGCCGTCTGGCCCGCAAGGCGTTCCGGGCGATCCGCACCAGCCTGGCCCGGCTCAACTCCTATCTCCAGGAGAGCGTCAGCGGTCTTGCGATCATCCAGCTTTTCCTGCGGGAGCGGGATGCCGGGGCCCGTTTCCGCGAGCTGAACCGGGAATATTACCGTCACTCCCTGCACCAGATCACCATCTTCGGGATATTCATGCCCCTGATCGAGATGCTGTCCACCGTGGCCATCGGCATGGTGATCTGGTACGGCGGCAACGAGATCATCCGGGGCCGGATGAGCCTTGGGGTACTGGTGGCCTTCCTCTTTTACATGCGTCTCTTTTTTCAACCCCTGCGGGAACTCTCGCAGAAATATTCCATTGTCCAGTCGGCCATGGCCTCGGCGGAGCGGATCTTTCAACTGCAGGATACCGAGCCCGGCCTGGCAATACCGGCCGCGCCCCTGCGGCCGGAACAGGTCCAGGGGGCAGTGGAGTTCGACCGGGTATGTTTCGGCTATGATCCCGGGCGGCCGGTGCTTGATGATTTTTCCCTGCTGGTCCGGCCCGGCGAGACCCTGGCGGTGATCGGGGCCACCGGTGCGGGAAAGAGTACCCTGATCAACCTGCTCGAACGGTTCTACGACCCGGACCAGGGCGAGATCCGGCTTGACGGTATCGACCTGCGCCGGCTTGATCCGCTCTGGCTCCGGGAGCGGATCGGCCTGGTGATGCAGGATGTCTTTTTAATCCCGGATACGGTTAAGGAGAATATCCTGCTGGGCCGGGAGATCGGGCCGGAATCATTGAACCGGGTGGTGGAGCAGGCCCGGTTGACCGGGGTGGTTGCCCAACTGCCCCAGGGGCTTGCCACCCGGATCGGCGAGGGCGGGCTTGAACTCTCGGCCGGCCAGCGGCAGTTGCTGGCCCTGGCCCGGGTCCTGGCCCGGGACCCGCGGATCCTGGTGCTGGACGAGGCCACCTCCAACGTGGATACCGAGACCGAGATCCTGGTCGAGCGGGCCCTGGAACAGGCCATGGCCGGCCGGACCTGCATCATCATCGCCCACCGGCTGTCCACGGTGCGGCGGGCCGACCGGATTCTGGTCATGGACCAGGGACGGATCGTTGAGCAGGGCAGCCACCAGCAGCTGATGGCGGCCCATGGGCTCTATCGCCGCTTGCAGGATCTGCGGAACAACAATCACTTTAAAAAAATCGTTCAAACCGTTTGAGTGCTTGAACGTTTGAACGGTTACCGCGGCAGGGGCAGGGGCAGGATGAAGAATGATCTGAAAAAACTGTTCGGCGGCATGGCCCGGGTCACCGAAGGCGCGCTGCCTGCCAAGCCGGTCAAAAAAAAGAAGAAAAAAATTGCGTCTCCGTCAAAGCCGAAACCTCGGGTCGAGCCGAAGGCAACCGATCAGGCTGAAGAGGATTTCGCCTCCCTGTTTGCCGTGCCGGACGAGAAGCCGGTGCATTTCATCGAGGCGGTGGAGGATACTCTGAAGGAGGAAGAGTTTTCCGAACTCGCCCGGGAGAAACAGGAGCGGGATACGCAACCCGGGGTGTCGTTGGAACACTACCCGCCGCCCCAGGAGAATCTTGATCTCCACGGCTTTACCGGCGACCAGGCGGAGATGCGTGTCGAGTCCTTTATCATCGCTGCCCGGCGCCGTTGCCTCCGCACCCTGCGGATCATCACCGGCAAGGGGCGCCATTCCCCGGGCCGGACCGCGGTGCTGCCCGGTATTGTGGCCGCCAAGGTGCGGGAGCTGAAGGAGCGCGGCCTGGTTGCAGGGATGCGCCCTGAAAAGAAGGGCGGCGCGTTATTGGTCTATCTTACCGACTAACCAGCATGGCTGGACCAAACTCTTAGGCCGCAGCCACAACGAACAATGAAAATATCCACGGACACCGGTCTTTGTCCGATACGACTTTCATATAAAGGAAATATTTTTACATTACAGGGATAAACACGGATGCACATGGATGGTTTTTTAAATATAATCTTTCCCTGACCCCTGACCCCTGACCCCTGACCCCTGACCCCTGAACCGTGAAACAGATAATCGAAACCGAACGGATTCCGATCAAGCTCTGGCTGCCCGAGATGGAGGCCGGGGCTCTGGCCCAGGCGCGCAACCTGGCCAACCTGCCCTTCGGCTTCCACCATATCGCCATCATGGCCGATGCCCACCTGGGCTACGGCATGCCCATCGGCGGGGTGATGGCTACCCAGGAGGTGGTGATCCCCAATGCAGTGGGCGTGGATATCGGCTGCGGGATGTGCGCGGTACGGACCTCGCTCACCGGGATCGACCGGGAGACCCTGCTTCGGATCATGGCCGGAATCCGGGCCCGGATTCCGCTGGGATTCGCCCATCATAAGAAGAAACAGAACGAGCGCTGGATGCCGGACTACCCGGGCGAGCCCATGCCTGTTGTCGAGGCGGAGTATGCAAGCGCCTTGAAACAGGTGGGCACCCTGGGCGGGGGCAACCACTTCATCGAGGTCCAGCAGGGCAGCGACGGCCATGTCTGGCTGATGATCCATTCCGGCAGCCGTAATATCGGCTTTAAGGTGGCCCGCCACTACAACCGGCTGGCCGGGGAGCTGAACAGGAAGTGGAAGAGCCCGGTGCCGCCCGACTGGCAGTTGGCTTACCTGCCCCTGGACTCCAGGCAGGGGCAGGTCTACCTGCAGGAGATGCGATATTGCGTTGACTTCGCCCTGGCCAACCGGCTGTTGATGATGGAGCGATTCCAGGAGGCGGTGATGTATGCGGTGGGCAAGGCGGTGGCATTCGGCGAGGTGATCAATATCGCCCACAACTATGCGGCAATAGAGAAACATTTCGGGGTGGAGGTGGTGGTGCATCGCAAGGGCGCCACCCAGGCCCGGGCCGGCCAGACCGGGATCGTGCCCGGCTCCCAGGGCACCACCAGCTATATTGTCCGGGGCAGGGGCAATCCCGAGAGCTTTGAGTCATGCTCCCACGGCGCCGGCCGCAAGATGGGCCGCAAACAGGCCCAGCGCGAACTGAACCTGGAAAAAGAGAAGAGCAGGCTGGACAAAATGGGGGTGATCCACGCCCTGCGCGGCAAAAGGGACCTGGACGAGGCCGCCGGGGCCTATAAGGATATCGCCGAGGTGATGGCCAACCAGGCCGACCTGGTGACCGTGGAGATCAAACTCAAGCCCCTGGCGGTGGTCAAGGGGTAGTTTCAGCGTACCTCGCAGCCGAGGCAGGCCTCGCCGTTACCGGTCCATATTATTGGCGTGTCGCTTGATTCGGTAACCCATCCCGGGAGAGAGAAGTCAATCCCCGGGGGCTCGGGGAGGAGTACCGGCGCGGTGGTGTTGTCCCGGACATAGGTATATTGGCCCGGGCCGACGGTCAGGGTCCCGGCCGGGTTGGCGACCACGATGGCGTCCTGTAGGGCGTGGAGATAGACGCCGTCCGGCAGCGGCCCGCAATTGCCGTTGCAGATCCTGACCTCGTAAATGGTACCGCGGATGCCGATGGTGGCGGCCACGGTCTTCATCCGGTAGCTGTCAGGGTTGCCCCGTTTGCCGATCTGGCCGGTGATGGCCCGCAAGCCGCCCTTTACCAGGTTGAAGACGGCCTTGTCAGCCCCGGGCCGCTCCTGGTCAAAGATCATGGCCTCGACCGTGAACCTGGTGTTGGGCCGCAGAATGACCTCGCTGTTGTCGATGAATTTGATCCGGGCATAGGTCCGTTTTTCCGTTACCAGGATATCGCCGACCTCCACGTCGGAGTTCAGCTCCAGGGTCTTTACGATCCCGTTCGCTTTCTGGCCAAAGAGCAGTCCGCTCAGGTTGGCCACCCTGCCCGCCACCTCTGCGGCAAAGGCGGTGGAGTTCACAATCGATCCTGCCAGCAGCAGGACGAGCAGGGTGATTATGGTAACGGCGAGTCGGTTTTTTATCACCATCATGGAACCCTCCTAGTACAGGGTTTATATGAAAGTCGTTCCGGACAAAGCCCGGTGTCCGGAGATATTTTCATTGCTGGTTGTGGCTGCGGCCCAAAAATCATGGTCCAGCCATGCTGGTTTATATGAAAGTCGTGCCGGACAAAGCCCGGTGTCCGGGGAGATTTTCATTGCTGGTTGTGGCTGCGGCCATAAAGTTTGGTCCAGCCATGCTGGTTAGTAAAAATACCGCAGACTGAAGTGTCCCCGGCCGTCATGAACATCGGACCGGCCGCCGCCGTCCACCACATAGCCGTAGTAAACCTCAGCGGTCAGTTTTTTGTTGATACCGTAACGCAGGCCGGCCCCGATGCTGCCGATGGTGGCCCTGTCTGTTTCTCCGGGCAGGGGATCCACCCGGTCCAGGAGACCGGAGTCGTAGAAGACCAGACCCCGCAGCTGTCCTCTGGAGATACCGAGCCGTGGGCCCATGTCCGGGGTCTGCATCTCGACCGAAGCGAAATATCCCCGGTCATCGGCCAGTTCCCGTTCATCAAAGCCGCGCACCGAGCCGCGCCCCCCCAGTCCGAACAACTCTCCGGGCACCAGCGGATCATTGGTGAACTGGCCGTTCAGCCGGAGGTTCACCTGCCAGTCGGCTGAAAAGGACCTGGTCATGTGTCCGCCGAAGCGGACCAGGGTGTATCCGGCCGGGGCGTTCCGGCGTATGTTATTGAAATCCACGCTGCCGCCCCTGGACCAGCCGGGCAGGTTGCGGACCAGTTCCAGGTAAAAACCGGCCCCGGTGGCCTGGTCGTCCCAGGAACCCGAGTAGGTGAGGCTGAGCGGGTGAATGGTGATATCGTTGCCCAGCGGTGTGCCGGCGAAACTGATGTCGTTTTCATAGGCCCGGTGTTCGAGCCCGTAGCTGAGATGGTGCCGGTAGTTCCCCCGGCGGGCCAGGTTCTGGTTGTAGCGGGCGCCGAGCACCGTGCCCTTGCCGGCCATGTCCAGGTTGACCGTGCCGGCGGTGACCGTGCCGGAATCGATGTCCGCATAGGCGCCGTACAGGTCAAGGGCGGCCCCGGCCCGGTAGAGCGGTACCCGGTAGCCGACGGCGTAGATGCCGACCTTTGCCGGTGCGGTCGGCGATGTTTTGTACTGCAGGGTCAGCAGGTGGTCGCGGTTGAACAGGTTGGCATGGCTGAAGAGAACCCCGGCCCGCAGCTCGCCGGTGTCGGATGTCCCGGTGTCGTCGAGGCTGAAGCTGACCTGCCTGGGCTTGTCGTCGATCACCTTCAGGGTGGCGTCAAGTTCGTCCGCTGCGGAGCCGCCGCGCAGGGTCAGGGAAACTTTCTTGGCCGGATTGGTGTTGGCCACCTGCAGGCTGGCCGAGATCGCATCCAGGTTGGGTGGCTCGTCTTTGCGCAGTGCCGGCAGGCTGCGGCGGATGTTGTCCGAGTCAAAGAAAAGGTTGCCGACAACGGTTATGGTCCTGATGGCCGGTTCGATCACCGTGATCCGGACCGTGCCGCCGGATAGTTCCTGCTCGGGCAGGATCACCGCCACGGTCTTGAAACCGCGTTTATGGTAGGCCTGCCGCAGGCGGTCTACCGCCTGTTGCACGGTGTCGAAATCCCTTTTCTCGCCGGTGAACGGTGCCAGCAACTCATCGACCCGGCCGGCCGGCAGCAGGGTGTTTCCCTCCACCCGGAAGTTGGTCACGGTAAAAAGCGGTGAAGAGGTCAAGGGCGCCTGAGCGGCAAGAACGCCGGTGGCGACAAGCAGAGGTATCGCGCTGCATAGCAGTATGCGCTGGAAACGTAAAAATAACATGAGTCTCCCCCTTATCATGCGGTAAAGGCCAGAACAGCATGGTTAATCCTTACCAGATAATACGATCCAAATCCAGATATCATGCCGGACGGTTTACAAAAACATCCTGGCTTATGTCCTATAACTGATCACAGGACATGCGCCAAGCATAAAACCAGCAATCCCTTATTACTCACTTACTTGGTGTGAAACCGGAATACTCCGTCCCAGCCCTCGTCTGGCGGGTTGGCGCGGACGTAATTGATCCGTTCCCGGTACAGTTGGTACAGCATGGAGTCCGGTGCCCCGGCCTGGAGTCGGTCCAGCAGTTTTTCCGCTTCGTTCCAGGCCATGGCCCGGTAGTGGGTCAGCAGCTCGGCAAAGACAGCCACCTCCTCCAGGATCGGCGGATCAAGCGCATCTGCCGGCCCGAGCGGCTCGTAGATCGAAACCGGCCGCTCCTTGCCCTTGACCCGCACCCGGTCGAGTTCGCGGAAGACAATATCCGGCACCGCGGCCCGGGTTGTTTCACTGACAATAATCCCTACCCCGTATTGCTTGGTGATACCCTCCAGCCGTGACCCCAGGTTGACCGCGTCGCCGAGTACCGTGTAGGCCATGCGGAATTCCGAGCCCATGTTGCCGACGTTCATCACCCCGGTGTTGAGACCGATGCCGATCCGGATTGCCGGCCAGCCCCGCTCGATGAACCGTGGTTGCAGCCGGCCCAGGGTGTTCTGCATCTCCAGGGCGGTCAGTACGCCGTTGCGGGCATGGTCGGCATCCTGCATCGGCGCGCCCCAGAAGGCCATGATCGCGTCGCCGATGTACTTGTCAATGGTGCCGCGGTGTTTGTGGATGACCCGGGTCATCGGGGTCATGTATTCGTTCATCATCCGGGACAGTTCCCTGGGGGCCAGCCCCTCGGAGATGGAAGTGAAACCGCGGATATCCGAGAAGAGTACGGTCATCTCCCGGCTTTCTCCCTCAGTGGTAAAGGCCTTGGGGTTTCTGCTCATTTCCTCTGCCAGGGCCGGCGGCACATACTGACCGAACAGGCCGGTGATGCGGCGTTTGGCCCGGGTTTCAACTAGAAAACCGTAGGAGGCGTTCCAGATGTAGAGGGTGACGATCAGCAGCAGACTTGATGCCAGCGGCAGGACCAGATGGTGGTTCCAGGCGACCATGACCCCGCCGGTCACCCCGGCCAGGACCGTCAGACAGAGCATGATCGAACTCCAGGGACCGAGCAGGGGGAGCGCCAGGGTCAGGAGCAGGCCGCAGAGTATCAGGGTAACCAGTTCAGCGCCCCGCACCCAGGCCGGCCGGTGGAGAATGGTCTGGTCGAGGATGCCGGCGATCATGTTGGCGTGGATTTCCACCCCGGGATAAACAGCTGCCACCGGCGTGGCCCGCTGGTCCATCAGGCCCGGGGCCGTGGTTCCCACCAGGACGATGGCTCCTTCCAGTTGATCGGCATCAACCCGGTCGTGCATGACATCGGTGGCGGAAAGGTAGATAAAACTCCCAGGCGGCCCGCGGTACGGGACCAGGGAGCAGACCCGCTCGTCCACCGGGAGCCTGAGGTCGGCGATCCCGAGCCATTCCAGGCGGCGATAGTTGCCGCCGGCCTGGTCGG
Organism: Desulfobacterales bacterium; assembly: GCA_021647905.1. Taxonomy (NCBI): domain Bacteria; kingdom Pseudomonadati; phylum Thermodesulfobacteriota; class Desulfobacteria; order Desulfobacterales; species Desulfobacterales bacterium. Next base: position 20,160 of record JAKITW010000028.1, read on the forward strand.
GAAAGCCTGGTTGCAGCGGGGTGTTCCACAGCAGGGTGCGGACCATGGCCAGTGACAGGGATTCATAGTACTGCCCCTGGTATTCGATCAGGGCCGGGATGCGGCGGCAGATTCCGTCCGGATCTATCTGGGGGGTGAAATGTCCGGCTCCGGCGGCGGCGGCCTGCAGTTGCGGCAGGTTGGCCCCGTAGCTGGATTTGCGGATAAAGGGGATGTCGCGGCCGGCGAAGCTGCCCCTGGGAAAGACCGGATCGGGAAGGGCTCCGGATGCGTGGGGACCGCGGCCTTCCTGGTTGTCGGTGAAGTAATAGCCCAGAACCACCGGCCGGTTGCGAATTGCCCGGGCCAGCATGCCGTCGAAATCCAGCTTCGGCCGCAGCCCGGCCAATGCCTCCTGAAAGGCGGAGTCTTGCCGCAGCGGTCCGGCGGCGAGATGCTCCAGGTGTCGCAGTCCTGAACGGGCGTCCTCTTCGGCAAAAACCACGTCGAAACCGACCACCGCGGCCTGGTACCGATCAAAGAGCCGGGAGACCAGGAGAGCCATCCGATCCCGGCCCCAGGGCCATTGTCCCTCTTCGGCCAGACTTTTTTCATCAATGTCAACGATGACGATGCGGTTGTCAATGGTGCCGGGAATGGTCAGGTTGAGCCGCAGGTCATAGGTCCAGTTTTCAAGCCGGTCGAGCAGGGGCAGGTCGATATGGCCGGTCACGTTCAACAGCAGCAGCAGCAGAAAAATGAGCCCCGGTCCGAACCGGAGGTAATGTCTTAGCCAATAGGATTTGAGCACGGGGTCCTTGTAGCCCTCATTGGCCCCTGGTCGTGATAAAACACGGCCATTACCCGGGGGAGTGCGCCGGCGGAAGGAAATCGGTCAGTGATACTCCGAAAGGACCATCTGCGGGCCGGCACTAATTACAGTATGGGGTATCAGCGGAGCCACCGGGGTTGTCCTGGTTTCCCCCTTGCCGTTTCCTGTTACCATTCTTCCGGTCCTCGCCGGTCGAATCGAGGGCGTTTGCGGTGTCGTTGCTTGTGGATTGATTGGCAGCCGTGATAACCGCCTGTCCTGGTCCTCCCTGCCCGGGGACGGTGGGGGGGAGTTCAGCAGCAGCGGCACCCTGCCAGGCAAGGATGGGGTAGGCTCCGTCAACGATGTTCCAGATAGCGGGGTCCCAGCCGTCGTATGTGGTCTCGTCCCACAACATCTCGGCGGTGGTTTTGCCCTGCCCCTGGGCGCTTGCAGCCTGCCCTGAAGTCTGGATGTCCCAGTAGCTGTCAGTGGTGACCGGATCGTGGCTGGTCCACCCTGACCCGGCCGCCCCGACCAGGCCGCCGACCTCGGAAGCACCGTTCACCGGGCCGATACTGTAGGAGTCGTTGATGGAGCCATAGGCCTGGTTGTTCCCGACCAGGCCGCCGACATCTTCATAGCCGGTTACCGCAGCCGTGCTGTAGCAATTGTTGATTGTGCCCTCGTTCCACCCGACCAGGCCGCCGACATCGTAGTTGCCGCTTATGGTGCCAGTGGTAAAGGATTCGCTGATCTCGCTGTCAAAACCAGTATTGCCCACCAGGCCGCCGGTCTGGTCTCCGCCGGTGATATCCATGTCCACCAGCCCGACCTTGCGGATGGCGGCGCCGCTGTCGCCTTCGAGCCCTGCGAACAGGCCGATATAATCGCTCTCCGGGCGGTTGATATACAGGTTGGAGATGGTATGTTCGTTTCCGTTAAAGAGGCCGCGGAAGAGCGCGGGCGCGGTAATAAGGGCCGTTCCTATCGGGTCAAATCCGAAAAAACCGCCGGTCCCGGCGGGGTTCCAGCCGCGGGTGGCGCTGGCGTCGATATCCGTGCCCAGGGCATAGGTGCCGTCCAGGTTGTTGTCGATGTTCTGCAGGTCGTTGACGTTGTTGACCAGCATGTAGCTGATCGGAACGACGCCAGAGAAATATCCCGGGCTTATATAGTCCGTGGGCGCGGCATAACCGTTCGGCGGATTATAGTAGATCGTGGCCTCGCCTCCGGCTGCCGTATCCAGCCCTACCCACCAGTCGCCGGGGCTGTGGAAGGGGAAGCTCAAGTCCCCGCCGCCGTCGGCATCGGAATCCGACCGGAAGACGACGCTGCCGCCGGATTCGTTGCTTATTTTGTCTCTGACCTCGATATCGTTATGGGCGCTCAGGAAGAGGGTGGTGGGTTCCGCCCAGTTTATGTTGTCCGCGATAATGATGTCTCCTGGCTCTTCTCCCTCGGCCCAGGCATCACTGGTCTGGATGGTGACGTTGCCCTGGTCGAGCTGGTTGCCCAGGGCGGCGCCGGTGGTGTCGCCGTCCACCGGGGCTACAATGAAATTGGTGGGATCGAGGAGCAGGGTGCCGGCCAGGCCTTGGGGCGCCCTGAGGTCGGCCAGGCCCTGATAGGTAAGGTTCCGCCGGCCCGACACCTCGACATTGCCGCCGTTGCCGCCGTCATCGCCGCCCCGGGCGCTGATCCTGCCGGAGAATGCAGTGTCGCCGTCGGACCAGATCACCACATCACCGCCGTCACCAACGGTCAGGGCATCGGCCTTGATAACGGCCCCGGCCGCCACTGTGGCGGATGCGGCATTGCGGATATCAGGGTCGGCGCCCTGGAAATCGCCGCCCACCAGAACCCGGCCGCCGCCGCTGCTGCCCGATGCGTCGACCATTGCCCGGCCGGTGAGGATGACCTGGTTGCCGAGGATCCGGATTTCACCGCCTTGGCCGTGGGCACCGGTCGCGGTCATGGTGCCGGAGACCAGGGTGTCTCCGGCCTCGCTCTCAATCGTTATCTCGCCGCCGTTGCTGCCGGAGGCACTGGTAATGCTTGCGTTATCAAGGGTAACCCCCTGTGAGGCCTTGAAATAGATTTGGCCATTTGTCCCCACCGTGGCGCTGTCAGCGCTGACAATACCACTCTGGGCGATCAGGCTGCCGTAGATTCCCACGGTGCCGCTTTGGGCCACGATCCCGCCGAGGTTCACGGCCCGGTCCTCCGGCGCGCTCACCACCACTGCTATCTCAGGGGTGTCGGCATCAACTATCTGCACACTGTGGCCGGCCGCCAGGAGTACCTCGCCCGCCGGGGACCGGATAATCCCGCTGTTCTCGATATCCGGGGCGATCAGGTAGACCTTGCCGCCATCCGGGGTGGTGATGGTCCCTTGATTGTCAATGAATCCCGAATCCGGACCGTTTCCGAAGAAAAGATTTCCGGACAGGAAATCCCGGTCGGAGATGTCCAGGGTCGAGGCCACCAGTCCGTTTACGTCGATCCGGGAGTCCGGGCCGAAGAGGATGCCGTTGGGGTTGATGAGAAAGACCCTGCCGTTTGATTCCAGCAGGCCGAAAATCCGGGAGGGATTGCCGCCGGTAATCCGGTTAAGGACCGAACTTGCGCTGTTCTGCTGGACAAAACGGACTGCCTCGTTGGCGTTGATCGAAAAATCCCGCCAATGGATGATTGCCTCGGGGCTGTTGGTAATTGTCAGGGTGTTGTCCTGAGCGGCCAGGGAGACCCGGCCGCTCACCACCTGGCTGCCGGAAGGAAGGGCCAGGGTCTGGTGTGGGTATAGCAGGAGCAGGACGGTTGCAAGAAAAAGCTTTGTTGCCATGGGGCAACCTTTATTGTTCCTCTGTTGAGCCGCTCTCATTATAATTTCCTCCAGGTGACAGGAAAGCACTGGTGCGGCCCGAGGCAGGAGAAATGTTGCGGCCGCGCTGGATCAACCGGCAAACCAAATCATGATCCTTCTAATTATGAAACTTCGGCACCTCTGTCAACCAGAATTCCGGATTATGGATCAAGGGATGAGGGTCCCGGAAGTTGTCCATGTTTTTGTTTGAGACAAAAAAAGCGGGGCACCGGGTGCCCCGCTTTGTTAAACTAAAGATGTTGTTGTTGGTCACTTGACGGCTATCTTCCTGGGTTTCTTTTCCTCGGGCTTTTCCACCGTGATGGTCAGAACCCCGTCCTTGTACTCGGCCGCGATCTTGTTCGGGTCTGCTTCGGCCGGCAGGGTGAATGAACGCTGAAACGTTCCGTAGAACCTTTCGCGCCGGTGGTAGGTCTCGTCCTTTTCCTCCTTGTCCACTGTTTTTTCGCCCTTGAGCGTCAGCACCCCGTGTTCAACGTCAACCGTGATGTTTTTCTTGTCAACGCCCGGGAGTTCCGCCTTGATGACAATCTTGTCCTCTTTTTCATAGATGTCAACGGTCGGATGCCAGGCCACCGCGCTCAGACCCTCCTTGTCTCTGTCCTCGGGCAGGAAAAACTCATTGAACAGCCTGTTCATATGATTCTGCAGACCGAATAAATCCGCCCCGGGACTCCGTCTTACCAGTTGCATACGATCACCTCCTGTTCATTAAAGGTTTATTTCCCGTGCAAGCCCCTTTGCCTCCTTACCCCAAAAAATAATGCTTAAAAATCGCATGTCAACCCGTTCACTCTTGTTGGTGATTTTTTCCGGGTCCGGTCTCTTCCCTCGGGGGCGGCGTGGGGAAATTGATCAGTTGCGCAAGGAACCGGGCCCCTTTTTCCGCCTGATCGGCGATCCTTCTGATCTCGCTCAACAGCTCGAGATGGTGTACCATCTTCCGGGTGGAGAGCTGGCCCACCGCCCCGGCCCTGAGCAGGGCACTCTTGACCCGCTGGTACTCCTGGTTGATCGTCTGCAGGCTTGCCTTGGCGGTCTCGGCATCATAATCCGCCCCGGAGGCGTCGGTTTCCTCCAGCAGGCGCACCACCTTTTTCTTGAAATGGCCGATGACCGCGACCAACTCCTCCTGCTCGATCGGGCGGCTTTTCCGCTGCTGTCTGGAGATATTGTGCGACAGCTCGGAGATGGCCTGGTAGTAGCGCGAGACCCGCATGGCATTGGGCAGCTGGTTGTCCAGTTCCGGCGGCAGATCGTTGCGCTGCACCAGGGTGCTGAATTCGCCCAGCGCATCCACCAGCCGGTTCAAGGCGACCCTTTCCTGTTCCTGCCGCAGGTTTGTTTTTTCCTCGCTGCTGATCGCCGCCATGGCCGTCCGCCGGGCAATGGCGCCGATCCGGGCCAGTTCCATGGCCATGGCATGCAGGGCCAGGACCGGGGTGGTGACCACGTTTTTATCCAGATACCGGGGCCGGCCCTCGTCTTCCTCGGTCTCCCGGAACCGCTTGCCCAGGAACGAGACCAGCTGCCCGGTAAAGGGCAGGAACAGGATGACCCCGGCAAGGTTGAAGGTGGTGTGAAACAGGGCCAGGACCGTGACCGGCCCCATCTCCCGGCCGGTGAGATCCAGGAGGCCGGTAACCAGGGAAAGGAGCAGGGGCAGAAAGAGCAGGGCCAGGCACCCGGTAACCAGGTTGAAGGCGACATGGGCGGCTGCCACCCGTTTGGCATTGGCCGTGGCGCCGATGGTTGCCAGGATGGCGGTGGTGGTGGTGCCGATGTTGGCGCCGATCACCAGGGCGGCGGCACTGTTCACGGGAATGAGGCCGCTGCCGGCCGCGGTGAGGATAATGGCCATGGCCGCGCTGGAGGACTGCATCAGAAAGGTGAGAACAACGCCGATCCCGGCAAACAGGACCAGGAGGAGGGGGCCGTTGCCGGTCAACGCTCCCAGTTGGATATGGCCCTCAAGTCCGGTAAAGGCGGTTTTGAGGATCTCGATGCCGAGAAAAAAGATGCCAAAACCGGCAATGGCCTCGCCGGCCCCGGTGTAACGGCGTTGTCCGGCAAGCAGCCTGACCAGCATCCCGATCCCCACCGCGGGCAGGGCGACCACCTTGATATTGGCGTGGAATCCGACCAGGGCCACCAGCCAGCCGGTCATGGTGGTGCCGATATTGCTGCCGTAGATGAGCAGGATCGCCTGGCCCAGGGTCAGCAGGCCGGCGTTGACAAAACCGATGGTGGCCACGGTCACCGCGCTGGAGGACTGGACCAGGGAGGTGATCGAGGCCCCGGACAGAATCCCCCGGAGCGCGGTCTTGGTGGAACCGGTGAGGAAATGGCGCAGGCCATGGCCGGCGCTCATTTTCAGGCCGTCGGTCATCATCATCATGCCCAGCAGGAACAGGCCGAGACCGCCGATGCCTTGCGCTGCCATGGTTATGTAGGTCAGTGTATTCATCCCCTGGGTGTCATCTGGCTCAGCGCATCCCGCGGCGTCGCCTCCGGCCCCGGGGCCGGATGAAGGTCAACCCCAGCAGGCCCAGGCAGATCAACGGCAGCCAGTACAAAACCCGTGTCGTCCTGGTGGTGAGATCGAACGCCTGACCCGGGGTAATCCCTCCTGGTTCGGACAGCTTGCGGCCCAGGTTGCGGACGGCCCGCTTGCCAAGATCGGTTCCCAGTTTCCGGAACAGCCGGATCTCGGTCAGCGCCAGGCCGCCCTTGATATAGAGCAGGCCCGGAAGATCGTTTTGCCGGGAGATATGGCTGACAAAAAGGTCCCCGATCCCGGGAATCCGGGCCATGGAGCCATACAGGGTGCAGTTGACCAGCAAGGCGCCTAAAAAGAGCGCCAGCAGGCCCAGTCGGCAGACGGTTTTCATGGCTTGAGGCGGCCGCTGGCGGCCGGCGCGGGTGACTGGTCTTCCAGGTGGTTGTCAAGTTGATCCATTTTGTTTTTTTGTGGACCCCGGGACTGATGTACTTTATTGTTTTTCCACGACCTGTCTCCTTGGTACCGGCCCTGGCTTGAGCCGCTTTCGGCTCAACTTAACCCACGTTTGCAAGGATCGGGCAGGTTTTTCGTTTAGGTGTCAACCATAATATCTCACAATTGATGAGGAGATGGTAGTGAAAAAGATCAACAAGGGGCAGCTCCGCTGTTTCAAGGCCTATGATGTCCGGGGCCGGGTGCCGGACGAGTTGGACAATGACCTGGCCGGCCGGATCGGCCAGGCCTTTGCCGCTGTTCTAAAGCCGAAAAAGGTGGTCATCGGTCATGATATCCGCCTTTCCAGCCCGGAACTGGCAACCGCCCTGGCCCACGGTTTCCTGCGGGCCGGGGTCGATGTCATTGATCTCGGCCAGTGCGGCACCGAAGAGATCTATTTTGCCGCCTTTCACCTGGATGTGGATGGCGGCATCATTGTTACGGCCAGCCATAACCCGGCTGATTACAATGGGATGAAATTCGTAAAAAAAGGAGCCGTACCGGTCAGCAACGATTCCGGCCTCAAGGAAATCGAACAACTGGCAACAGCCGGGGACCCGGTCGTTGCCTCCACCCCGGGTAAATTGAGCCGGCTCGACAACCGGGACGCCTACATCGACCATATCCTGGGTCATGTCAACCGGCAGGCCCTGAAACCGCTCAAGCTGGTGGTCAACAGCGGTAACGGCTGCGCCGGTCCGATAATCGACCGGTTGGCGGAACAGCTGCCCTTCTCGTTCATCAAACTGCAACACCAGCCGGACGGCACCTTTCCCAACGGGGTGCCCAACCCGCTCCTGCCGGAAAACCGTGAGCAGACCGCCCGGGCGGTCCGGGAGCATCGGGCTGATCTGGGCATTGCCTGGGATGGAGATTTTGACCGCTGTTTCTTTTTTGACGAACAGGGGCGTTTTATTGAGGGCTATTATATCGTCGGCCTGCTGGCCCAGGCCATGCTCCGGCTAACCCCCGGCGCCAGGATCATCCACGATCCCCGCCTCTTCTGGAATACCGTTGAACTGGTCAGGGAGGCGGGCGGGGTTCCGATAATGAGTAAAACCGGCCATGCCTTTATCAAGGAACGGATGCGCCGGGAAGATGCGGTCTACGGCGGCGAGATGTCGGCCCATCATTACTTTAAAAAGTTTGCCTACTGTGATTCCGGGATGATCCCCTGGCTGCTGGTGACGGAGATCATCAGCCGTTCCGGTTGCCGACTGTCGGAACTGGTGGCGGCCCGCCGGGCCGCTTATCCGGTGAGCGGCGAGATCAACAGCCGGGTGGCAGACCCCGATGCCGCGATCAGGCGGATTGAAGAGGCTTTTGCCGGTCAAGACGGTGAGCCGGACTATACCGACGGACTCAGCATGTCATTTGCTGATTTCCGCTTCAATGTCAGAAAGTCCAATACCGAACCATTGCTCCGTCTCAACGTGGAGTCCCGCGGGGATCCCCGGTTGCTGCAAGAGAAGACCGCTGAACTGCTGGCCTTGATCCGGGAGTGACGGAAGTCAGAAGACAGAGGACAGAAGACAGTGGACAGAAGACGGAAGACAGTGGACAGTGGACGGTGGACAGTGGGCGGTGGACGGAAGACGAAAAAAACCGTGGGCAATGAAAAATGATATGGAGCGATGATCATGGTCCGGATATAATATTCCCTGACCCCTGACCCCTGATAAGGAGTAACCCCATGAAGCGTTCTCCCGTGGTTGCCGATCGATTCTATCCCGGGGACCCTGCCGCGCTCACCGCGGAACTCACCCGCCTGGTCCCTGATATTCCCTTGGCCGACCGGCAACCGGCCCTGGCCGTAATTTCGCCCCATGCCGGGTATTTTTATTCCGGCGCAGTGGCCGGAGAGACCCTGGCCCGGGTTGAGGTCCCGCCGGATGTGGTTATCCTCGGCCCCAACCATCATGGTCAGGGCGCTGATCTGGCGGTGATGGGTGACGGAGTCTGGCAGATGCCCATGGGCGATGTGCCGGTCAACCGGGAACTGGCCGCTGCGATCACCGAGTCATCACCGCTGTTTGTCAATGACGACCTGGCCCATCGCTTTGAGCATTCCCTGGAGGTCCAGGTCCCGTTTCTCCAGTTTCTTCGCAAAGAACTTGCCATTGTTCCCATCGTGGTCTCCCACCTCTCCTATGGCGCCTGCCAGGAGGCCGGCAAGGGGCTGGCCGATGCGATCCGGCAATACGGCAAACCGACCCTGATCGTGGCCAGCACCGACATGACCCATTACGAGTCGCGGCAGTCGGCCGCAATCAAGGACCGCCGGGCCATCGATTATATCGAGAAGCTTGATCCCCGGGGACTGTACCAGACCGTGCTCGGTCAGGGGATTACCATGTGCGGGGTGATTCCGACCACAATGGCCCTGATCGCGGCCATTGAACTTGGCGCGGAGCGCACGGAACTGGTCCGCTATACAGACTCCGGCGAGGCCAGCGGCGACACCCGGCAGGTGGTCGGGTATGCGGGTATTATTATTGTCGGTCTCGCAACAACCCGCTCGACGGACGTGATTCGTCTTGTAACTTGTTGATTTTATTGGGTGGCATTTGAAGCCTTTCGGGTTGTTACGGGTTCATCATTATTGTCGGTCTCGCATCAATCCGCTCGACGGACGTGATTCCCCTTGCAACTTGTTGATTTT